>NZ_JBGCUM010000027.1:0-75659 GCF_054177665.1 Roseateles sp. P5_E8
GGCTGGTCCACCGTGGGCCTGCGCCGCCTGGGCCCGCTGGATGCGCGCGAGCCGGTCATCGCCTCCTTCGACCTGCACTCGTCGCTGCTGCCCGCGCCGGCGGCGCTGGCCGGCAATGCGAGCTGGTATCTGCTGGCGCTGGTCTCGCACGAGCTCGACCCCTTCGCCGATGTCGCGCTGCCGGTGCAGGCCCTGGTCGATGCGCAGCGCCAGGCCGCGCTGCGCGCCATCACCGTCGTGCTGCTGGCCGGCGACCCGCCGGTGGACCAGCTGCCGCCGCGAGCCCTGCCCACCGCGCTGCCGCTGGCCGTGGCCATGGCCTGCGACCGCCGGCTGACGGACCTGCTGCGCGACGCCGACATCCGCGGCGTCTCGGGCGACGCGCTGCAGGATGTCGACCGTGCGCTGCAGGCCTTGCTGCGCGGTGCGCAACGCCATCTGCGCGGCGGCGCGCCGCTGCTGGCCGCCGGCCCGGGCGCCACCATCAGCCGCATGGCCGCACTGGGCGCGATGGGATTCGACCTGCCGGAGTGGGCCGACTACCTGGAGCCCGGCCCGGGCTGGCTGCGCGACGCGCTGAGGCGTGGCAGCGCCGACACCGACGTCTCGGTGACGGTGGCCGACGCGCTGACCGTCATCACGCGCACCGCCCAGCTGGCGCTGGCCGATGCCGAGATCGCCGGCAACGCCGATCGCACGCAGGAGGTGCGCGCCTTCTGCGCCGGCCTGGCCTGCGGCGTGGCGACCGACTGGATCATCGGCCCCGTGCTGCGCGGCGCCGCAGCGGCGCGCGGGCCGGCGGATGCGCCGTCGGTCGACCGCATGATTGCCGAGACCTGGGTCAGCCGGGTGCTGCTGAACCGCGTGCCCGAGACCGACGCCTTCCTCGAATGGCTGCCCGAGGAGATGCCCGCCGCGCTGCGTCGCGCCTTCGTGACGGCCATCCGCGAGGTGGCCACCGACACGATGCGGGCCTTGCGCGTGGACACCACGCCCGACCATGCGCCGACGCTGTCCGAGGACGAGTTCGAGGAAGGCTACGGCCTCATGACCAAGGTGCTGCACCAGCGGCACTGGGGCATGGGCATCTGGTTCCTGGTGCTGATGCCGGTGTTCCTGGCGCCGTCGCTGGGTGTGCTGTTCGCGCGCCTGGGCGAGCACAGCGGCCACCTGCTGAAGATCAGCGACGACAGCAAGGGCCCCGACGACCCCGCCAACGACAGCGACGAGAAGAGCTGGTACCAGGCCGCCAACTTCCTGCTCGGCGCCGGCGCGCCCATGCCCTTTGCCTACGGCCTGGCGCTGTGGGCCATGGTGCCGCGGCGCGATGCCGATTTCGTCCAGTTCACGGTGGCCGGCGGGCTGCGCATCGTCTTCACCGTCGTGGCCGCGGCGACCATGCCGGCCGATGCAGGCATACGCTGGGGCGTGCTGTTCGCACCGTGGATCGCCACCGACCTCTACTTCCTGGTGCGCAGCATCGTCCACTACGCCAAGGGGCGGCCCGGCTCCGGCTTCATGTATCTGATGCAGACGCTGCCCATGATGGGCCTGTCCATCGGCTGGCTGTTCTGCCTGCTGATCCGCGGCGCCAACCTGCGCAGCGACGGCGCCTTCTGGGGCCTGTGGGCGCTGTTCACCGGGCTGCTGATGGGCGGCGCGGCGCTGATGGCCTGGCGCCTCTCGGCGGGCGGCGGCCTCATCGCCATGCTGCGCGACCGGCGCGACCCGGTGCTGACGCTGGATGCCTTCAGCGGCGCCGACCTGCGCCTGCTGCCGCCGGCACGCGCGCTGGTCTACCCGGACCACCAGCTGTGGCAGCAGTCGGCCGGCCTCGCCGGCCAGCGCTTCCCGGCCGGCATGCGCCCGCTGCTCAAGCTCTGGCATGCCGATGCGGGCTGGCAGATCCGCCCGGCCGCGGGCCAGGTGGAGTTCCGGCAGAACGCCGGGGCGCCCATCACCGTCACGCTGCCCAAGGTGCAGGACGCCGCCGCGCTGCTGGCGCAGCTGCAGGGCGCGGTGGCCGGCCTGCAGGGCAGCGTCGTCACGCCGGCCGGCTTCGAGCTGCCCTGGCCCGTGCGGCTGGCCGACCATGGCGACGACCAGCCCACCTGGGCCTTGCACGACCTGCGCGCGCAGGACTGGCGCGACCTCCCCGACGACGAAGACGACGCCTACCGGCTGCGCCACGCACCGCGCAGCCGCACGGGCGCGCAGGTGGGCGCGCCCAGCGGCGCCTGGTCGCCGGCCGAAGCGCCGCTGAGGCCGGTGCCCGGTTTCGACTCGGTCGACCCGCTGGGCAGCGACCTCGAAGGCACGGCGCTCGGGCTGGCCGGCAACCTGGCCGCGGTGTTCCAGATGGCACTGGCACCGGTGTTCGACCCCACGCTCAGCGCCAATGCCGCCAACCTGACGGCCGGCCGCGAGGTGTTGCGGCGCTGGAATCTGGACGAGCGGCGCGAGGCCGAATGGCGGCTGCTGGTGGGCCTGGACGGCGCCGCCGAGATCGAGGCCGACCGCCTGGCCCCGGGCGCCGGCGCGGTGTCGGACGGCACGGCCATCGCGCGCACCGGCCTGCTGCCGGCCTTCGACGCCTGGCGACGCATGCTGCGCGACGACCGCATCGACCTGTCGCAGGACATCAGCTCCCCGGCCATGCCCCTGGTGCGCCCGCGCGGCGAGGCGCCGCGCCAGGCCACGCATGTCGAACTGGCGGCCACGCTGAAGGCGATGTTCAAGCTGCCCTGAGCGCAACAAATCGAGTCAGTCGGCTATGCAGCCCTGCTGCGGCCTAAGCGATGGCGATCGTCTGGTCTGCCAGGTTGCGGATCACGTCCATGAACGCCTCCACGGCGGTGCTGGGGGGCTCGCCCTGTAGCGTGATCAGGCCGTAGTCGGGCATGCGATCGGGGAGTTCGGCCGCGATGCGCGTCAGCAGCCCACGCCGCACGTACTTGTCCACCAACGCAGCAGGCTGAAGCGACAGCATGTGGGTGCTCTGCATCAACTCGATCGCGAACAGGAACGACGGCGTCTCGACGACGCCAGAAGTGAGCGACAGGCCCGTGCTGCTGAAGATGTCGTCCGACACCTTGCGCAGCGCTGTGGACGGCGGATAAAGAATCCACGGCCAGCGCGACAGTTCCAGCAGCCCGGGTGCCTGGACGCCGCGCAGCGGATGGTGCACGCCGGCAGTGACCTGCAACCCTTCACCGGCCAGCCTTTCGTACTGGAACTGGTCGCGTTGGGATTCGTCGGTGAAACGGCCAATCATCACGTCGATCTTGCGTTCGGCCAGCCACACGATCAGTTGGTCACTGCTCTGTTCCAGCACCTTCACCACCAGCAGCGGCCGCAGGCGCTGGAGCTCGGCCACGGCCGCAATCAGCAGATGCGCCGCCGAACCCGAGATGGCGCCAATCGACAAATGGCCGTGCCCGCCCTGCTTCAGCGTGCTGAACTCGTCGACGAACTTGCGATGGGTGTCCAGGGCCGCGTGGGCATAACGCAGGGTGAAGAGCCCCAGTTCATTGGGCCGCATGCCGCGCGGCAAGCGATCGAACAGACGCGATTCCAGCATCGCCTCGATATCCATCAGCACCTTGGTCGCCGCCGGCTGCGTGATGTGCATCTGCTCGGCAGTCAGCCGCAAGTTGCGCGTTTTGCCGAGGATGTCGAGGAAATGCAGATGCCTGAACCGCAGCCGCGAGACCTGCGCGACGGCCAAGGGTTTGCCAGAAGGGGTGTCCGGACTCATCAGCATTTGGAATGGATGCTAGCTAAAAAATTCAGTGGACCGGGCCAGGGCGCTCACCTAGCCTTCGCTCCCATCAAGAACCGCCCCACAGAGGGCCTACGCATCGGGGCACGGTGGCCGCGCCCCGCACTCACGAGCTTGGAGACATCATGCAAATCAGATCACTCGCCCTGGCCGCCGCACTGCTGGCCGCTCTGGCCGGCTCCGCTTCGGCGCAAATCAAGGAACACGTGTTCAAGGTCGGCATCGGCCTCAGCGAAGACCATCCGCAGGCGAAGGCGCTGAAGTTCTTCGCCGAGCAGTTGGCGGCCAAGAGCGGCGGCAAGCTGGTGGCGCGGGTCTATGCCAGCGGCTCGCTGGGCAACGACATCAGCATGACGTCGGCGCTGCGCGGCGGCACCCTGGAAATGACCGTCCCCGACAGCTCCACGCTCGTGTCGCTGGTCAAGCCCTTCGGCGTGCTCAACCTGCCTTTCACCTTCAACAACGAGAAGGAAGCCGACGCGGTGCTGGACGGCCCGTTCGGCCAGAAGCTGCTGGCCACGCTGCCCGAGAAGGGCCTGATCGGACTGGGCTTCTGGGAGAACGGCTTCCGCCACGTCACCAACTCGCGCCGCCCGGTGCAGCGCGCCGAAGACCTGAGCGGCCTGAAGCTTCGCGTGATCCAGAGCCCGCTGTTCCTGGACACCTTCAGCGCACTGGGCGCCAACGCCACGCCCATGCCCTTCACCGAGCTGTATACGGCGATGGAGCAGGGGGCGGTGGATGGGCAGGAGAACCCCGCAGCCACCATCCTGGCCAGCAAGTTCTACGAAGTGCAGAAGCACATGGTGCTGTCGCGGCACATGTACAGCGCCTGGGTGCTGCTGATGTCCAAGAAGACCTGGGACAGCCTCTCGGCGGAGGAACAGAAGATCGTGCAGGACGCGGCACGCGAAGCCACGCTGTACGAGCGCAAGACCATCCGCGCGTTCTCCGAGACGGCCTTGGCCGACCTCAAGAAGGCCGGCATGCAGATCACCGATTTGCCGGCCGCCGAACAGGCCAAGATGCGCAGCAAGCTGCAGCCGGTGCTGGCGAAGTTCAGCAAGGAGTTCGGCGAAGACACGAACACAGAGCTGAATGGCGAGCTGGCCAAGGTGCGCAGCAGCGCATCAGCCGGGAAGTAGTTCGCTGCCCATGCAGGCGGTCCACGCCCCGCCAAAACCATTGACACCGCCCGAGGAAGCCTGAATGACAGCAACAACGACGGCCCTGCCGGTGCGCACCGATGGGCTGCATCCCCTGCTGCCGCAGGACGGCCTCGCCGGCACGCTGGTGGGTCGTGTCTGGCTGGCCGAAAAGCCAGGCGGCACGCCGGGCGGCCCGGCCGTGGCGGTGTTGCGCCCGGATGGCGTGTTCGACCTGAGCCAGCACTTCGCCACCATGAGCACGCTGCTCGAGACCGAGCATCCGGCGCAAGCCGTGCGCGCGGTGAGCGGCGAGTTCCTGTGCACCGTCGACGCGCTGCTGGACAACAGCAAGGCCAACGACCGCGACGCCGCCCTGCCCTGGCTGCTGGCGCCGTGCGACCTGCAGGTGGTCAAGGCCGCCGGCGTGACCTTCGCGTCGAGCTTGATCGAGCGCGTGATCGAGGAGCAGGCGGGCGGCGACCCCGGTCGTGCCCAAGCGCTGCGCAGCCAGGTCCTGGCGCTGATCGGCGACAGCCTGGCCGACATCCGCCCCGGATCCGCGCAGGCGCAGGCGCTGAAGACGCTGCTGCTGCAGAAGAAGCTGTGGTCGCAATACCTGGAGGTTGGCATCGGCCCGGATGCCGAGATCTTCACCAAGGCGCCCGTGCTGGCCGCTGTGGGCCATGGCCAGGACGTCGGCATTCGCGCCGATTCGGCCTGGAACAACCCGGAGCCCGAGGTCGTGCTGGCGGTCAACAGCCGCGGAGGCATCGTCGGCGCCGCACTGGGCAACGACGTGAACCTGCGCGACATCGAGGGTCGCAGCGCGCTGCTGCTTGGCAAGGCGAAGGACAACAACGCCTCCTGCGCCATCGGCCCCTTTATCCGCTTGTTCGACGGGCAGTTCGGCCTGGACGACGTGTGCCGGGAGACCGTGCACCTCCACGTGAGTGGCGGCGACGGCTTCACGCTGCGCGGCATCAACACCATGGCGAGCATCAGCCGAGCCCCGGCCGACCTCGTGGCCCAGGCGCTGGCATGCCACCAATACCCCGACGGCTTCATGCTGTTCCTTGGCACGCTGTTCGCGCCGACCGAAGACCGTGACCAGCCCGGCAGTGGCTTCACCCACAAGTTGGGCGACGTGGTCACCATCCACAGCCACTGGCTGGGCAGCCTGCAAAACCGGGTGACGCATTGCGAGAAGGCGCCGCCCTGGCGCTTTGGGCTGCGCGCCCTGATGGGCAACCTGGCGGAACGCGGCCTGCTGCAGGGGGCGCGGCTGTGACTGCCGGGCATCTCACGGGGCAAGCACCTTGATCGACACCGCCATCGAGCGGCTCTGCCGCGCCATCGATCTGCTGATCGCCGCGGCGCTCGCGGTGATGGTGGTGCTGGTGTTCGGCAATGTCGTGCTGCGCTACGCCTTCAACTCCGGCATCGCCGTCAGCGAAGAAGTCTCGCGCTGGCTGTTCGTCTGGCTGTGCTTCCTGGGCGCCGTGGTGGCGATGAAGGACGGCGCCCACCTGGGCACCGACATGCTGGTGTCGCGCCTGCCGGTGGCCGGCAAGAAGGCCTGCATGGTGCTGGGCCACGTGCTCATGCTGTACCTGACCTGGCTGTTCCTGAACGGCAGTTGGCAGCAAGCCCGCATCAACCTGGACGTGGCGGCACCCGTGACCGGCGCACCCATGGCCATCTTCTACGCCTCTGGCGTGGTCTTCTCGGTCTGCGCCGGCGTCCTGCTGCTGTTGCAGCTCGCGCGCCTGCTCAGCGGCAAGCTCGGGGAGAACGAACTCGTGATGGTCAAGGAGTCGGAAGAGCAGGCGGAATTCGAAGCCCTGCAGGCCGAGTTGGCGCGCAGCGACACACCCAGCCGCACAAGTCCATGACCGTCCTCATCTTCCTCGGCAGCTTGCTCGGTGCCATGGCACTGGGCATTCCCATCGCCTACGCCTTGCTGGCGAGCGGCGTGGCATTGATGTGGCACCTGGACCTGTTCGACGCGCAGATCCTGGCGCAGAACTTCATCAACGGTGCCGACAGTTTCCCGCTGCTCGCCGTGCCCTTCTTCATGCTGGCCGGCGAGATCATGAACGTCGGCGGGCTGTCGCAGCGCATCGTCAACTTCGCGCTGGCCCTCGTCGGCCACGTCAAGGGCGGCTTGGGCTATGTCGTGATCCTCGCGGCCTGCCTGCTGTCGGCGCTGTCGGGCTCGGCGGTGGCGGACGCGGCTGCCCTGACGGCGCTGCTGCTGCCGATGATGATCAAGGCCGGGCACAAGAGGGAAGTCTCCGGCGGGCTGATCGCGGCGTCCGGCGTCATCGGGCCCATCATTCCGCCGAGCATCGGCTTCGTCATCTTCGGCGTTGCCGCCAACGTGTCCATCAGCAAGCTGTTCATTGCCGGCATCGTCCCCGGCATCATGATCGGCATTGGCCTGGCGCTGACCTGGTGGTGGGTGGGCCGCAAGGAGGCGCTGGCACTGCCGCAACGCAAGACGGCGGCCGAAATCTGGGCCGCGGCACGCGAGTCGGTGTGGGCGCTGATGCTGCCCGTCTTCATCCTGGTGGGGCTGCGCATGGGCGTGTTCACGCCCACCGAGGCGGCCGTGGTGGCCGCCGTCTACGCGCTGTTCGTCAGCACCGTGCTGTACCGCGAGCTGAAGCTGCGGGCGCTGGTGCGCATCTTCATCACGGCCGCCCGTACAACGGCGGTGGTCATGTTCCTGGTGGCTTCGGCGATGGTGTCTGCATGGCTGGTCACGGTGGCCAACCTGCCGGCGCAAATGGTGGACCTGCTTCGTCCGCTGTTGGGCAACCAGACGCTGCTCCTGACCGCCATCATGGTGCTCGTGATGCTCGTCGGCACGGCCATGGACATGACGCCCACCATCCTGATCATGACGCCCGTCCTGATGCCGCTGATCAAGGCGGCCGGCATCGACCCCGTCTATTTTGGCGTGCTGTTCATCATCAACAACTCCATCGGCCTGGTCACGCCGCCGGTGGGCACCATCCTCAACGTCGTGGCCGGCGTGGGCCGCATGAAGATGGATGAGGTCACGCGCGGCGTGCTGCCATTCATGGCCGCCCAGTTCGCGGTGATGTTCGTGATGGTGCTCTTCCCTCAGACAGTGCTGGCGCCGCTGCGCTGGTTCTATCACTAAAGCGCCGTCCCGCAAGAGTTCACTGGCCTTCGTAGTCCCGCCGAGCATCGTCGGCGCTTGGGAATCGCTGCATCACCAGTCCAAGTTTTTACACATCCCCGAGACTTGCCCATGACTTTCAGTCCGACCGGCCTGCGGACCCCAACGCTTGCCGCCATGCTCGCCGCCGCCGGTAGCGCTTTTGCCGGGCCCCCCGCCGCTTCCGTGTCCGCCTACCAGACGCTGCCGGACGATCCGCGCGCGATCGTCGTGAAGGCGAAAGGCGATGGCATTGCCGACGACAGCGATGCGCTGCAGCAGGCCATCGACAGCGCGGCCAACGGCAACAAGGGCGGCGTCGCGTTCCTGCCCTCGGGCCGCTACCGCATCACGCGCACGATCGTCATTCCGATCGCGGTGCGCGTGTACGGCATCGGCAAGACCCGTCCGGTGCTGGTGCTGGCGGCGAACACGCCAGGCTTCCAGAAGGGCGTGGCCAACATGGTGATCTTCACGGGCACCGACACCTACAACATCGGCGGCGTCGCCCTGCCGGTGCCAAGCGCCGTGCCGCCCCCCGGCACGCCGGGTGCCAAGCCTGTGCGTGACGCGAATTCGGCGACCTTCTATTCGGTGCTGTCGAACGTCGACATCGAAGTCGGCGACGGCAACCCGGCCGCCGCCGGCGTGCGCATGCACACCGCGCAGCACTCGAACCTGTCCCACATCGACTTCCGCATGGGCTCGGGCCTGGCCGGCGTCTACCAGGTCGGCAACTACGCCTACGACCTGCACTTCCACGGCGGCCGCTACGGCATCCTGTCTGAGAAGACCTCGCCCGCCTGGCAGTTCACGCTGCTCGATTCCACCTTCGACGGCCAGCGCGACGCGGCCGTGCGCGAACACGAAGCCAACCTCACCATCGTCAACTCGGACATCCGCAACACGCCGGTCGGCATCGAGATCGACCGCGGCTACGGCGACTGGCTCTGGGGCTCTGGCGTACGTTTCGAGAACGTGTCGAAAGCCGGCGTCGTGATCAGCAACGAGAACAACGTCTACACCCAGATCGGCTTAGAAAAGATCAGCGCGAAGAACACGCCCGTGTTCGCGCACTTCCGCGACAGCGGCAGGGATGTCGCCGGCAACGGCGAGAGCTACCAGGTGAACGAGTTCACCCACGGCCTGAAGATCGACACCCTGGGCGCCCCCGGTCACTTCGACACTCACGTCGACATGACGGCCGGCGCGGGCAAGGCGAAGGAAGAGCGCGTGCGGCGGAACCTGCCGCCGGTCAGCGAATGGGCCAGCGTGCACAGCTTCGGCGCCAAGGGCGACGGCATCGCCGACGACACCGCCGCCATCCAGAAGGCCATCGATGCGAAACGCGTGGTCTACCTACCGCTGGGCTTCTATGCCGTCAACAACACGATCCGCCTGAAGGCCGACACGGTCCTCGTCGGCCTTCACCCGGGCCTGACCCAGCTGATGCTGCCGAACGGCTCCCCGCTGTACCAGGGTGCTGACACGCCAAAGGCGCTGCTGGAGTCGGCCAAGGGCGGCGACGCCTTCATCACCGGCATTGGCCTGGCCACCGGTGAAGTCAACAACCGCGCCGTGGCCCTGCTGTGGCGCGCCGGCGAGCGCTCCATCGTGGACGACATCCGCATCCAGGGCGGCCACGGCACGCACCTGTACGACGGCTCGCGCGCCGACCCGTACAAGAAGACCGACAAATTCGACACCACCGCCTGGTGGGACCGCCAGTACCCGAGCATCTGGGTGACCGACGGCGGCGGCGGCACGTTCACCGGAATCTGGTCGCCGAGCGGCTACGCGCAGGCGGGCTTTTACGTGACCAACACGAAGACGCCAGGCCGCGTGTACCAACTCTCGGCCGAGCACCACATCCGCAACGAGATCGTGCTGGACGGCGTCGAGAACTGGGAATTCCACGCCCCGCAGACGGAAGAAGAAGTCCGCGACGGCATGGACTCCGTCTCGCTCGACATCCGCAACTCGAAGAACCTGCTGTTCGCGAACTACCACGCCTACCGCGTGACCCGCTCGATCAAGCCGGCCCCTTCCGCCGTCAAGATCACGAACTCGAGCGACATCCGCTTCCGGAACATGGCAGCCAACGCCGAATCGGGCTTCCCGACCTGCGACGAAAACGGCTGCACCGCCTACCTGCGCGCCTCCAAGTACCCGTACGAGAACGCGATCACGGACGTGACGCACCAGCTAGAAGTGCGCGAGCGCATGTTCTCCGTGCTCGACTACACCGGCAAGCAGACCAGCGCCCCGGCCGCCGCGATCCAGGCCAACCGGGCCAAGGTGGACAAGCTGGAAGACGGCTTCCACTCGATCGCCGGCGCCGCCGTCGACTCCAAAGGCCGCCTGTACTTCATCGACCGCTGGTTCAAGAACATCTACAGCTACGCCCAGGGCGAAGGCCTGAAGATGGTCAGCGACTACCCGCTCGACCCGGTCAACCTGGCCGTCGACGCCAGCGACAACCTGATGGTGCTGTCGTCTGGCGGCAAGGAAGCGACCGTGTACTCGCTCAAGCCGAACGTGCCGGGCGCCACGATCTCCGTGATCCCTCCGACCGCGAGCGCCGCGCACCCGAATGCGCGCGTTGCCATTCCGGTCAACTTCTGGAACAACGGCGAGTTCCGGGACCAGCTGAACTACGACACGATGGAGTTCACGACGCTCAATGAGATGTTCGTGCGCAACGTGGCCCAACCGAAGGCGCGCGAATACGTCTCGCCGGACGGCTCGCTGGTGCTGCCGGCCTTCCGCGTGACACGCCAGGGCACGCTCGACCACCTGGGCTACCGCTGGTCCGACACGCTGGACACGCACGGCTTCGTCTACGCCGCGGTCGGCCAGCGCGCCGTGTTCACCAACAGCTCGGAAAACATCACCTATAGCGGGCTGGTAGGTGCCGGCGGCGCGATCACCGACCTGAAGAAGGTGGCGGACCGCGGTGGCGAAAGCGCGGCGGTCGGGCCTGATGGGACCGTGTATGTGGCGAACGGGCAGATCTTCATTTACGGGCCGGATGGCAAGGAAACCGGACGGATCGATGTGCCGGCGCGGCCACTGCAGCTGATCTTCGGCGGGGCGGACAAGCGGACGCTGTTTATCTTGACGCATCACGCGCTGTATTCGACGCGGATTTGATGCGCGGTTGATGGCCGAGCGCCCTTTACCACCAAACCTTCGAGCGCACCGGAGCGCCGTGAAGGAGGCCACTCTTGCCCGGCTACGAACAGGTCCGCCGGACGTCTCAACGGGACGAGCCTCGACTCAGCGCGCCTTGGCCGGCACGGCAACGATCTTCGCGGCCGCGTCGCGCGTCGCCGTGTCGGCGCCCCCGGGGAACGGTGGTGCCGTGAGCGTGCCGGCCGAATCCGCAGTCAGCGCGAGCGGCCGCTGCCACCGGCCCGTCTCAGGCTCGAACCACGTCCACACGTAGCGGGCACCCGGTTTGAAGTTTGCGAGCTTCGGCCGTGCAGCGTGATGCTCGAAGTACGCGAGCGCGAAGTCGCGCGCTGGGGTACGCGCGAGGAACGACCAACCGTCGAGGCCGTCGGCGAGCGCGCCGGGAATGCTGCGAGGCGCGAGATCCTTTGGCACGGGCGCGAGTTCCTGGTAACGCGCGCCCTCTGACAGGATGAAGGCGCGCAGGTGCTGCATGTAGGTGCCCGATGTGTAGGCGAGCGCAGTCCAGATATAGGGCCGCCAGCCGGCCGCCTCTCCAGTCGTCGTCACGTCGTACGCGGCGGTGCCATGCACATGGCCGGCAAGCGCGCCCGACAGTACGGACCCGTACATCTGCGCGCGCGCGAAATAGTTGTCGCGCGGTGAGTTCTCGTCGGGCGTCTCGCCACCCGGTCGATTGATGGCGTGATTCCAACCCGTGTAGTAAGGCTCGAGGTTCGCGGCCGGCATCGCAGGTTCGAGGTGAAACAGCTGCTCGATCGACGAGTAGATCGCGTGATTGCGCGGGTTGTTGCCCACGGTGTGCATCGTGAGCCACGGCGCGTGTTCCGCATGGCCGAACGCCTTGTAGGTGGAGCTGTCGATGAGCGTCGTGTACGGCTGGCCGAAAGGAAGGCCGCCGTATTTGCGGTGGTGATGCGTGAGCGCCTCGTTGAACTCGTCGGCGGTGAGGCTGAAGTCCTTCGGGATCCAGTCGAGGTGGATGCCACTGAACACGAGGTTGTACGCGCCGTAGCGCGCAATCATGTAGTTCACGAAGCGCGAGTAGGACTCGTTGAAATCGAAATAGCGCTTCCACGAGGGCGCGTTGTCGCGGCGGATCGTCTCAAGGAACGGCACAAAGCCTTGGTCTGAAAGATGCCGCATCTTGCGATCAAGGCTCGCGAAGTAGCGCGGGTCGATGCGATCGAAGTTCGCGAGGCCTTCGCGATCCGGGAACACTTCGAACGGACGACGGCCCTGCTCGTCGTGCATGTCCTTGGCCGTCGTCGTGGCGCCGTCGGCGGTCGAGATCTTCGCGTTCGGCGCCCACGCGCCGAACTTTTCCCAGGCGTTGCGCAAGAAGACGCCGTCCTTGTTCGCGTGCGTGGCGCCGTACGCGTCAGCAGCCCAGTTCGGAAACGCCGCGATGAACGACACGGAGTTGAACCCTTGCCGCTTGCGCCATGCGACCGCTTCCTCGAACGAGATGCCGGGCCCCGGTACGTAGTTCGTGGCCGCCGCTGCGCCCCGGTACGGCAGCCGCCATGTCGACGCCGCGAGCCAGGTGTCACCGAGCAGGAAGAACGGCGCGCCATCCGCGTAGGCCAGCGCGTGCCCGTTCGGGCTGGCGCGCACGAAGCCGCGGCGATTGGGGTTCTCGGCAATCTCCGCACCGGACCAGGCCACCGCGCGCAGCGCGCCAGCGCCACCGTTGAGACCCGCGTCGTCGGCGGGCGTGGCCGCGACCTTCCAGCGCCACTCTCCGGGCGCGGTGGCCACGAAGCGCACCTTGAACGTCCGGCCGCCGTCCCAGAAGCCGTAGACCTTACGGTTGAAGCCCGGGCCGCTGAGCTCGACCCAGACCGTGACATCGACGTACGGGTTCGCGTAGTCTCGCGAGGCCTCGAACGTAATCTCCTGCGTTTCCCAAACGTGGACTTCGCCGGATTCGAGCCGGGCGTGCACGGCGCCGGCAAACAGCAGGCATGCGAGAAGGAGGAAGCGTTTCATCAAGGACAAGATCGATGTCATGGGCCTTTCGCGCTCCTGGCGATCTCCACGTCCTGGGCCACCGCGCCGCGGATCAGGGCCCAGTGGAACAGGTTGTTAGGGTTGGCCTCGAAGGCGTTGTGGTTGTAGTGCGTGAGCGGCATGTCCTTGTAGAGAGGGCGCGAGATGCGGATCACTTCATCCCACTGCACCAACGCGTCGGTGAGGTGCTGGATGGCTGCTTGCCGATGCGCCTCACCGCCCGCCGTGCGCAAGCGCTGCAGTTCGATGGCGCCGCGGATCTTGGCTTCCAGGTGCAGTGCCAGGTGCGCCCAGATCGCAACATCAGAGACTTCATAAAGCAAGGCGCCATCGGGCGAGCGACGCACATCGATGCCCTGGATCAGCGCCAGCGCCTTGCTCGCATCGGCACGCAGCCCGTCGGCCACCGCGAGTGGCGTTTTCTGTGCGCTGGTAAAACTGTGGCCCTCGCCCTGCGCCTTCACGAAATCCTTGATCGAGACGTGGGCGGGGTCCAGCGGCGGCTGCGCAATGAGGGCATCGACGCCGATGTATTTCGTGGTCTCGCCCTGCAGCGCGAGCATGCCTTCCGCGTACAACGTGAAGTCCCACCGTGAGTCGTACAGGCGGGCCAGCATCAGGGGCGTCTCACTGACGCGGGCATAGGCCTGGAACAGATTGGCGCCCGCACTGCCGAATCGACGTGTGAACTCCGCGGCGAACACCGAATCCGGCGTCTCAGGGTCGTAGAGCAACCGGCCCCATAGCTTGTAGAAAAGCCACTGCCGCTCGAAGGCCCACCGCCAGGGGGCGCGCTGGTCCGCGGCCGTGAAGTAGTCCAGCGCCGGGATGTAGGTTTCCGAGCCCACGAAATAGCCACCGACGTATTCGGCCCGGCCGTTCATGGCAATGTGCTCGCGGATGAACGCCGGGTCTCCCCAGCGCAGCGCGAAGAAGTCCTCGTTGCGCACCTGCCAGACGACGCGGTAGTTCGCAGGCGTGGGCTTGAAGTAGGTGTCGCCGAGCTTGCCGCCATGCACCTTCACCAGCCGGGGCGTGGAATGCCCATGCGACCAGTTGAACTTCATCTCTGCCCAGATGGGGCCGGAGAACTGGTTGCCGAGCCTTTCCATCGCGGTGCGTGTGAGGCTTTCCACATCGCTGCTCGCACCGGGCTCGGAGCTCAAGCCGGAAGAAAAAGGCACACGGTGGATGAGCTTCACTGGCCGCGTTTTGTTCGCCTCCAACGCGCCGGCGATGTACACATCGTCCACGAACTGCTGGCGCTGCTGCGGCGTCATGCCGCCCATGCCCTCGCCATGCGAGACGCCGATGCCGTCGAGGTCGCGGTACTCCAGAAGCATCTGCGTGACGCTCTCGCGCAGGTAACGCTGGGTGCTCTCGCTGGTGTCGCCGTCCACGTAGTAGTGCGGGTAGAAGTTCTTCGCGCTGGGGTTGTGCGCCTTCTCGAATTCCTCGCTCACGAAGATGCTCCAGAACACCACGTAGGTGTCCAGGCCGCGCTCCTTGGCCATGCGAAAGATTTGCCCGTACAGGTGCTGCCATTCGGCGAACTCCGCGTCCGTCCACTTGCTGGCCTCGGGGAAGTTCTTCGGTCGCACCATGTACGTGAACGGGTGCATCGTCCACAGCGTGAACGCGTTGAAGCGGTTCGCGACCATCATGTCGAGGTAGGCCTCCCAGAACTTCAGGTCCTTCATCGTCGCCGTGTGCTGGCTGAGCGCCGAACTCGGGCGATAGCTGTCCCACGGGGTGTTCAGCTTGATGCCGCGGAAGGCCAACTTCGGCGTGCGGCTGCGCGCGCTCAGCCGGTCCATGCGCGTCCCGTTGAGCAATTGCTCGCGCGCCTCGAGCGCGCCGTAGATGAGCCCGCGCGCGTCGCCACCGGTGATGGTGAGGTGCTGGCGCCCGGCGCTGATCGCGAAGGCCTCGGCGCCGAGGCGGGCGTCGATGCCCAGATCCACGCGGACGGACGGCTCGGCGCTCCGCTCCGGCGGTGTTGCCGAACGCAACATGCGCTCGGCGTAGCGGCCTTGCGGGGTGTCGACGCGCTTCCCGAATTGAAACTGGTAAGCGTGGGCGCTGGCTGACACGGCGAGCAGCGTGAGCAGCAGGAACAGGCGTTGGAACACGATCAAACCTTTTGGCGGGGATGGCTGGAGCGAGCCCGGTTGGCTGCTGCTCGGGGCGGCGGCCCGATGTACTTTATTTGTTCCAGTCAGGTCCAGACGAACGCGCTCTAGCCGCAAGCGCCCGACCAACTTCATCACGTCGCGGCCAGTCAGCACGCCATGCGGATCGACGGGCAAACAACGTTACAGAACGCAAGCAATTGCACGATCAACCCCAAAGCCGGCACTTACCGATGGGCGCGAACACAAGGGTTAACAGGGGGGTGATCAGCCTTGAAATGGCACGGCGATGGTCGATCATTCGTGGACAATTAGTTCACGTTTATAACTATAAACGGCCGGCACCGCTAACTGGCGGAGGCCGCGGAATGGAGCTCATGCTGCGCGCGCAGGCGGCGCCACGGCCTGCGGGTAGCGGCTGATCCTGCAGTGCAAACGCAGAGCGGCTTGCCAGCGAACCCACGGCATCACTCGACGACAACCAGCACGGTGCGTCGCGTTGTGCAGACCTTCCATAACCACACCCTTGGAGAAGCGAAATGAAGGAAATATCAACTCTCTGGTCGAGGCGCGCTGTCGCACGGTCAATCCAGTCCCGTTTGGGGCTCGCTGGTTTTGCTTTGGCTGTGGCGCTGGCATCACCTGCGAATGCGCAGAACGACAAGGCTGCACCCATCGCCGTGCCTGCGCAGCCGAATGCCATCGAACTCGGCACCGGCCCGCTGCCGGGCGCGAAGAACGCCGAGGCGTGGCACACGCAGTACGGCAGTCGATTCGCGCGCAACGTGACGGTGGCAACGCTGACACCCTTTCTCCCCGATCCCGCCAAGGCAAGTGGCGCCGCCGTTGTCGTCGCACCCGGCGGCGGCTTCATGAGCTTGTCCATGGACAACGAAGGCTGGGACGTCGCACGCGCATTGGCGGACAAGGGCGTTGCAGCCTTCGTCCTCAAATACCGCTTGAACCAGACCCCGGCTGACCTGCAGGAAAACGAGAAAGCCATGCGGGAAAGGTTTGCGGGCAACACGCCACCACCGCGGCCGGACCCTGAAAAGATGATGGCTGGTCTGGCTCCGCAGATCGCCGACGCTCGCGCGGCATTTGCACTGATCCGTAAACGCTCTGCCGAGTGGAAAGTGGACCCGAAACGGATCGGCATGCTGGGCTTTTCTGCGGGCGCGATGTTGACGCTGGCGACCACCACCAATGGCGAAGATGCCAAACCCGCCTTCATCGGCAACATCTATGGCCCGCTTGCGCCCATCGCAGCACCTGCCGATGCGCCGCCACTGTTCGTTGCACTAGCCGCTGACGATCCATTCTTTGCGAACAGCGGCTACGGGATCATCGACAGCTGGAAGGCCGCGAAGCGCCCCGTCGAATTCCACCTTTATGAACAAGGTGGGCATGGCTTCGGGATGTATCCGAAGGAGACGACCAGCACCGGTTGGTTCGATGCCTTTGCGCGGTGGCTTCGCATGCATGGCATGGTGAAGTAGGCAAACAGCTTCTCAGCTCGCCGGCTCGATGCGGGCTTAGGCCGGCGTTCGCTGGAGCGAATGCATGGCCGGCGACGTCGCGTAGGCGTAACGCGCGGGGGCGCTGGCTAACGCTGGCTGCGCCCGCGCCCGTCATTCGACGGTCACGCTCTTCGCCAAGTTGCGGGGCTTGTGTCGTTTCGCTTCGCGCCACGACCAAGCCGAGGCGCGCTGCTACGCAGCACGTCGCCGCTTACGCGGCTCAAATTTGGCTACGCGCCTGCCCGTCATTCGACGGTCACGCTCTTCGCCAAATTCCTCGGCTTGTCCACATCCGTCCCTCGCGCACACGCCGTGTGATACGCCAGCAGCTGCAGCGGCACGACGTGCAGGATGGGGGACAGCGCGCCGTAGTGCTCCGGCATGCGGATGACGTGCAGGCCGGCTTCGCTTTCGATGGCCGTGTCGCCATCGGCAAACACGTAGAGCTGACCGCCGCGGGCGCGCACTTCCTGCATGTTGCTCTTGAGCTTTTCCAGCAGCGCGTCGTTGGGCGCCACGGTCACCACGGGCATCTCGGACGTGACCAGCGCCAGCGGGCCATGCTTGAGCTCACCGGCGGCGTAGGCCTCGGCGTGGATGTAGGTGATCTCCTTGAGCTTGAGCGCACCTTCCATGGCGATGGGGTAGTGCAGGCCGCGCGCCAGGAACAGGGCGTTCTCCTTGCGCGCGAATTCCTCGCTCCAGGCGATGACTTGCGGCTCAAGCGCCAGCACGGCCTGCACGGCCACGGGCAGGTGGCGCAGGTCCTTCAGGTGTTGCGCCTCGTCGGCCTCGCTGAGGTGGCCGCGGGTCTGGGCCAGGGCCAGCGTCAGCAGGAACAGGCCGACCAGCTGAGTCGTGAACGCCTTGGTGGAAGCGACGCCGATCTCGACGCCGGCGCGCGTGATGTAGGCCAGCTCGCACTCGCGCACCATGGCGCTGGTGGCCACGTTGCAGATGGTCAGCGTGTGCTTCATGCCCAGTGAGCGGGCGTGCTTGAGTGCGGCGATGGTGTCGGCCGTCTCGCCGCTCTGGCTGATGGTGACGACGAGCGTCTTGGGGTCGGGCACGCTGTCGCGGTAGCGGTATTCGCTGGCGATCTCGACCGAGGTCGGGATCTTGGCAATGCTTTCCAGCCAGTACTTGGCTGTCGACCCCGAGTAGTAGCTCGTGCCGCAGGCCAGGATGAGGACCTTGTCGATCTCCTTGAACACGCGGTAGGCGCCGTCGCCGAAGAGCTCGGGGCTGATGGCGGTGATGGCTTCGAGCGTGTTGGCGATGGCCGTGGGCTGCTCGAAGATTTCCTTCTGCATGTAATGGCGGTAGGGGCCCAGCTCGGCGGCGCCGCTGTGGGCGTGCACGGTTTTGACCTCGCGCTCGACGGACTGGTAGCGGCCGGTCTTGGTGTCGAGCTGGCTGAGCCAGTAGCGGCCGAGCTGCAGGTCGACGACGTCGCCCTCTTCCAGGTAGACGATCTGGTTGGTCACGCCGGCCAGGGCCATGGCGTCGGAGGCGACGAAGTTCTCGCCCTCGCCCACGCCCAGCACCAGCGGCGAGCCCTCGCGGGCGGCGACGACGCGGTGCGGCTCGTCACGGCAGAACACGGCCACCGCGTAGGCGCCCTTGAGGCGCGGCAGGGCTTGCTGCACGGCGTCCAGCAGGTCGCCGCTGTAGAGGTGGTCGATGAGGTGGGCGATGACCTCGGTGTCGGTCTGGCTGTGGAACTGGTAGCCGCGCGTCTTCAGCTCGGCGCGCAGTTCGTCATGGTTCTCGATGATGCCGTTGTGGACGAGTGCGATGCGGCCGATGCCCCCAGCCTCCGTGTTCGGGCCCACCGAGAAATGCGGGTGGGCGTTGTGCACGGCCGGCGCGCCGTGGGTGGCCCAACGGGTGTGGGCGATGCCGGTGCCGGCGGCGATGCCGTCCTGGTCCGCCTGGTGCTGCAGCTCGGCCACGCGCGAGGTGCTGCGGGCGCGACGCAGGCCGCCGTCCTGGTGCACGGCCACGCCGCAGGAGTCATAGCCCCGGTACTCCAGCCGCTTCAGGCCTTCAACGAGGATGGGAACGATGTTGCGCTGACTGACCGCGCCGACGATGCCGCACATGGATGACCTCTTGCTATCTAGGGATGGCGCGCATGCTAGGCAAGCCAGAGCGGCAAATGCATGCAAAATTTCACCAGTTCTGAATGAATATTTCCTCGATCGTCGATGGTGAAATTTTCATTCATAAAATTAATACAAATGAATGAATTTGACGCCATCGACCTCCGCCTGCTCGACGCCTTGCAGACTGACGCGGCCCTGAGCAACCAGGACCTGGCCGCCCGTGTGTCGGTGTCGCCCGCCACCTGCCTGCGCCGTGTGAAGCGGCTGGTGGACGCCGGCATCGTCGAGCGCCGGGTGGCCCTGCTGTCGCCCGAGAAGCTCGGCGCTGGGCTGTCCGTCATCCTGGAGATCACGCTTGACCGCCAGGGCGCCGAGCATCTGGACGCCTTCGAGGCACGTGCCGTGCAGGAAGCCGCCGTGCAGCAATGCTGGCGCGTGTCGCCGGGGCCGGACTTCGTGCTCGTCGCACAGATGCCCGACATGCCGGCGTATCACGCGCTCACGCAGCGCCTGCTGACCCAGGACGCCAATGTGCGCAACATCAAGGCCTTCTTCAGCGTCAAGCGGGCCAAGTTCGACCCCCGCATTTGCCTGCCCACCCCCTAGCTTGCGGGCCGTCATGGCGCCACCCACGTCGCCAGCTTCATGGAAGCCACCCAGAATTCCGGCTGTTTCGTTTCCCGTCCTGGAGTCCGCGATGCCTGCCCGCCCTTTCTGCCGCCCCGCTGCACTCTTCCTGGCCATGGGCCTCGCCGGCCTGGCCCCCGCCGCCCAGGCGCTCGACATCGTCTTCAAGGACGTCGGCGCCACGGCCATGAGCAGCCAGCAGTTCGCCGCCTTCGAGAGCGCCGCCAGCTTCTGGGAGAGCAAGCTGACCGACAACGTCACGGTCTACATCAACATCGGCTTCGACGACCTGGGCGGCAACACGCTGGGCTCGGCGACCTGGACCTACTACCAGGCGAGCTATGGAAATCTGCGCGGCCGCCTGGCGGCGGACGCCAAGTCGGCCACTGACACCAGCGCCGTCGGCCATCTGCAGGCCGGCTCCTCGCTGAGCTTCCTGGCGACCCAGCCCGACCTGACGACGCGCCTGGACAACGACGGCTCCCTCAACAACAGCACGCTCAAGCTGACGGCGGCCAACGCCAAGGCGCTGGGTTTCACGGACACGGCCACCGATGCCGGCAGCCCGGACGCGAGCATCAAGTTCTCCACCGGTTTCGCCAGCAACTTCGCCTACACCCGCGTCAATGGCGGGGTGCCCAGTGACAAGCTGGACTTCATCACCGTGGCCGAGCACGAGATCGGCCATGCGCTGGGCTTCGTCTCGGGCGTGGACGGCATCGACTACTGCCTGGACCACGCCGCACAGTGCGGCACGGCCGGCGGCTTCGAGAGCAGCCCCTGGTTCTCCACGCTGGACCTGTACCGCTACTCGGCGCCCAACACGCTGAACCTGGCCGTGGGCGGCGACCCCAGGCCCTACTTCTCGGTGGACGGCGGCGCCAGCGCCATCCTGGCGTTCTCGACCGGCACCTACCACGGCGACGGCAACCAGGCCAGCCACTTCGTCGCTGACGCCCCCGTGCTGCTGGACCCGTTCGTGCACTACGGCCAGTCCCGCGACGCCACCGCCACCGACCTGCGCGCCATGGACGCCATCGGCTGGGATGTCACCGCCGCCGTGCCGGAGCCGCAGAACTATGCCCTGCTGCTGAGCGGCCTGGCCGTGCTGGGCTGGTCTCGCCGCCGCCGCGCCTGAAGTTCAGCGCTTCAGCAGCCCCAGCCCCTTGAGGTAGTCGCCCTCGGGGAAGCAGACCGTCTGCGGATGGTCTGCCGCTGCGGACAGGCGCTCGACGATGTAGCCGTCCACGCCGGCGTCCAGGCCCGCGCCGGCGACGATCTTGTGGAAGAGGTCGGGCGCGATGCCGCCCGAGCACGAGAAGGTGTACAGCAGCCCGCCCTCGTTCAGCAGCATGAAAGCTAGCCGGTTGATGTCCTTGTAGGCGCGCGCGGCGCGCTCGGCATGGGCCACGGTGGGCGCGAACTTGGGCGGGTCGAGCACGATGGCGTCGAAGCGCCGGCCCCCATGCTTCAGTTCTTCCAGGCAGCGGCGCAGCGTGGCATTGACGTCCGCGTCCCAGGCTTCGTGGCGGCTGGCGTCGAAGCCGTTCAGCGCGACATGCGCCTTGGCGCGCTCCAATGCCGGGCCGGACGAGTCCACGCTGACGACCTGCGTCGCGCCGCCCGCCAGAGCCGCGACCGAGAAGCCGCCGGTGTAGCTGAAGCAATTCAGCACGCTCTGCACGCCGTACTGCTTCACCGCGTCGGCAAAGCGGCGGCGGCTGTCGCGCTGGTCGAGGTAGTAGCCGGTCTTGTGGCCCTCGGCCACGTCCAGCGTCAGCTGCCAGTCGTGCTCGCKGATGGTCAGTGCAGTTGCGCCGTCACCACGCAGCCAGCCGGTCTGCATGGGCAGGCCCTCCCACTCGCGGGCCTGGGCGTCGGAGCGCTCGTACAGCCGCGTGAGGCCGGTCTCGGCCAGCAGCGCGTCGGCGATCTGCGCCTTCCAGCGCTCGGCGCCGGTGCTGCCGAACTGCGCCACCAGCGTGTCGCCGTAGCGGTCGACGATGAGCCCGGGCAGGCCGTCGGCCTCGCCGTGGATCAGGCGCCAGGCATCGGACGCGATCGCCAGCCGCTTGCGCATCGCGATCGCCTGGGCGATGCGCCGCTTGAAGAAGGCCGCGTCGATGCGCTCGGCCTCGTCGAAGCTCCAGGCGCGCAGGCGGATCTGCGACTGCGGGCTGAACGCCGCCCAGCACAGGAAGGCGCCGTCGGCCGACTCCACGCGCACCGTCTCGCCCGGGTCGCCACCGCCGCGCGCGACGGAGCTCTCGAACACCCAGGGATGGCGCTTGACGAGCGAACGCTCCTTGCCGGGCCGGATAACGACCTTCTTCATCGTTGCAAAGCTCCGAAGGCGTAGCTGAGTTGCAGATGCGTCAGCGGCGTCGACTGGTCACTGCCGCGAATCGTGCGGAACTGGCCGACGCCGGCGCGCAGGCGCAGCCGCTCGGCGAGCTGCCATTGCGCCCACACCTCGGCCTGCGTCACCGCGCCGCCGCCCACCTTTACGCCGCCACCGCCGGCCGCGCCCACCAGCCACTCGGCGCCGACACGCAGCTGGCTGCCCCACAGCGGGTCGCTCTGCACGCCAAGGCCGAACAGGCCGAAGGAGTAGGCCCCCGCGCTGCCTGCCGCAGCGCTGCCGGCCTGGGCCGTGCCATAGAGGTGCGACGAGAACTCGCGCGACATGCTGATGGCCAGATGGCTCACGGCCTCCTGGCGCCCGTCCTTGAAGCGCACGCGCGGCAGGTGCATGACGCTGGCGCCGAGCTGCTGTACGCGCACGGTGCCGCCCGGGTCATCGGCGATCAGCGTGGGCGTACGGTCCAGCGGCATGCTGAGTGCGGCGCGCAGATAGGTCGCGCTGTAGTGGCCGCTGGGCGCATGGGTGAGGCCCGCGTCCACGCGCAGGCTGGGGCCCCAGGGCGTGATCCAGCGCAGCGTCGGCCCGGCGCGCAGCAGCCAGCCGTTGCCGGTGTCGACATTGCCGCCGCCGCCCAGGCCGGCGCCCAACTGGCCACCCACGCGCAGGCGCGGCGTGCCGAACAGCGCCCAGTCCTGGCCGATCTGGCCCAGCACTTCCATGTAGCCGTCGACGCCGCCCTTGGCCGCGCCTGCGGCCTCGAAGGCCCACCAGCTGCCGTCGGCGATGTACTGGCGCAGCTCGCCGCCGGCCTTGCCGACCTTGCCCGCATACGGCGTGCCGCCGCGGGTGCGGCTGCTGCCACGTGGCTTCTCCATGCCACCGGTCAGCGTGATCTCGTCAAACCCCAGCCCGGTGCGCCGGCCCGAGCGCGCGGGCTTGCCGGCGTCGTCGGGCGAGAAGCTCGCAAAGTCCATGGACCGGCCGACCGTGAAGGCCAGGCCCACGCCGCTCCTCACGTTGCCGCTGGGGAAGCGGATCTGCGAAATGCCGACGCCGGTGTACCAGGGGCCGTTCTCGGTGCGGATCGACAGCTCGGGCCGCAGCATCAGGCCGCCGCCGAAGCGCATGACCTGGCTCGACAGCCCGCCGCCCGCGCCGACGTAGAGGCTGGCCGCCAGGTGCGTGTTGCCCGACAGCCGCCAGCGCCGCTGGCCCGTGAAGCCCACGGTGAAGATGCCGCCGTAGTTGCCCTTGGCCGTGCCGTAGAAGCCGGGGCCGAAGCCCCAGTCGTCGTCCAGCGCCATCATGTAGCTGACCGACGCGAAGGCGGTGCGGCCGCCGTCTGGCATCTTCATGCGCGTCCAGTTGGCCTCGACGGCGGCGGGGCGCACGGCGTTCAAGCGCGCAACATTCGCAAAAGGGGCTTCATCGGGAGTGGCCAGCGCACAGGCGGGCAGGAGCGCCACCAGGGCTGCAATTCGGCGATTCATTTTTTGGCGCGCGGGTGGGCCGCGTCGTAAATGCGAGCCAGGTGCTGGTGGTCGAGTTGTGTGTACACCTGGGTCGTCGTGATGTGGGCGTGGCCCAGCAGTTCCTGCACCGCGCGCAGGTCGCCGCTGGACTGCAGCAGGTGGGAGGCAAAGCTGTGCCGCAGCATGTGCGGGTGGACGTGGGCCGGCATGCCGGCGCTGACGGCGCGGGCCGACAGCATGGTGCGCAGCGTGGAGCCGGAAATTCGATGGCCCCGAGCGCCGACGAAGAGGGCCGCTTCGCCGGCCACCGCGACCTGGCCGCGCACGGCCAACCAGGCCCGCAGCGCGTCGGCCGCCGCCTTGCCCAGCGGCGTGCTGCGGCGCTTGCCGCCCTTGCCGAGCACATGGATCTCGGTGGACTGCAAGTCGACCCAGCCGTCCGCCTGGCCGCTGGCCTGCACGTCCAGGCCGATCAGCTCGGCCGCGCGCAGGCCGGCGCCGTAGAGCAGCTCCACCATCGCGTGGTCGCGCGCCTCCAGCCGTGAGTCGGCGATCTCGTCGGGCACATGGCTGGCCAGTTGCACGGCATCGTCCACGCCCAGTGCTTTCGGCAGGGGCTTGGGCGCTTTCGGCGCGCGCAGGCCGTTGAAAGGGTTGAGCGCGACGCGGCCCTGCAGGCCCAGCCAGCGGTAGGCACTGCGCCAGACGGACAGCAGCAGCGCGATGGACTTCGGGCCCAGGCCCTCGCGGTGCAGCAGGGCGGCGAGGCGGCGGGCCTGGGCGACGCTCAGGGCACGGGCGTTGATGGACGCCGCGGCCAGCATGGCCTGGAGCCGCTCAAGGCCGTCGGTGTAGATGCGCAGCGTGCGCGGACTCAGGCGTTGCTGCACGCGGGCGTGCTGCAAGTACTCGCCGAAGTCAGCGCACAACTCCATCACGCGGCAAGCAGACCCGCCAAGCCCGCGCTGGCGATCTCGCCTACGCGCGTGAGGAAGTCCGTGCCCATCTCCGCCGTGTAGCGCGTCGGGTCGGGCGAGCCCAGCACCAGCAGGCCGAAGGGCTTGCCTTCGTTGGCCTTGGGCAGGCTCAACGGGATCAGCGCCAGCGACGTGGCGATGCCGCCGCTTTCGCTCAACCCCAGCCAGCGCGCGGCCTCGAAGCCCGAGTTCACGCCGCAATAGGGCTGGCTCAGGCTGGAGGCAAAGCTGCGCACGTCCGGGCTGACCGAGGCCGCGAACTCGGTCGCCTCGTAATCGGCCGCCACGCCCCACAGGCGCAGGCTGGCCTGCGGAATCATGAACTGGTGGCGCAGCTCGGCCAGCAACACCTCCGGCAGCTCGGGCGTGCCCACGGCGCGCATGACGGCCAGCGTCCAGCGGTGCAGTCGGTCGGCGATGGCGACGTTGTCCTGGCCGTTGCGGATCATGTCGATGACACGCAGCTCCAGGGCCTTGATCTTGTCGCGCAACATCTCGGCCTGGCGCTCCTGCAGCGACACGGCGCGGGCGCCATGCGGGTGCTGCAACTGCACGCTGGCGAGCAGCGCCGAGTGCCGTTCGAAGAAACCGGGGGTGGACGCCAGGTAGTTGGCGATGTCGGTTTCGGTGATGCCTTGCACCGCGTCAGCGGCCGGGTTGGAACTCACAGCGTGATCTCTCCATCAAAAACTTTCACAGCGGGGCCGGTCATCAGGACCGGACTTTGGCCACCGGCCCATTCGATGCGCAGCAGGCCGCCGCGGGTCTGCACTTCCACGGCCGCGTCCAGCCAGCCGGCGCGTATGCCCGCGACGACGGCCGCGCAGGCGCCCGTGCCGCAGGCCAGCGTCTCGCCGGCATCGCGCTCGTAGACGCGCAGCGCGATGCGGTCGCGGCTCAGCACCTGCATGAAGCCGGCGTTGACGCGTTTGGCAAAGCGGGCCTCGTGTTCGATCAGCGGGCCAAGTGTGGCCACCGGCGCGGTCTCGACGTCGTCGACACGTTGCACCGCGTGCGGGTTGCCCATGGAGACGACGGCCAGCTCGACGCCTTGCACAGGCCACAGTTCGAAGCCGTTGACGACGCGGGCTTTCAGCCCGTTCGCATCGAAGGGCAGCGCCGCGTGCTCGAACACCGGTGCGCCCATGTCCACGGTCACGCGGCCGTCATCCTGCAGGGTCAGCAGCAGGCGGCGGTTCATCGTGTCGACGCGGATCTCGCGCTTGTCCGTCAGGCCGGCATCGATGACGAAGCGCACGAAGCAGCGCGAGCCGTTGCCGCAGTGCTCCACCTCGTCGCCGGTGTTGTTGAAGATGCGGTAGCGGAAGTCCGCGCCGGCGGCCTGGCTGGGCTCGATGACCAGGATCTGATCGCAGCCGACGCCGAAGCGCCGGTCGCCGAGCAGGCGCATCTGTTCCCGCGTCAGCGCGAAGGGCTCACGGGTCGCGTCGATGACGACGAAGTCATTGCCCGCGCCATGCATCTTGGTGAAGCGCAAATTCATGGGGAGGGATTATCGGGCGCGGCGCCGATGTCCAGGCCGCGCGGCCGCTTGTAGCGGTGGTAGCCCCACAGGTACTGGCCCGGCGCGCGGCGGATGACGCTCTCCATCGCCGCGTTGACGGTGGCGGCCGCATCCTCGTTCGACGCGGTCTTGGCGATCTCGGGCGCGGGCATCACATGAACGACAAAGCCCTCGCCGCCCGGCAGCCGCTCGCCCCAGATCAGCAGCAGCGCCGCGCCGGTCTGCTGCACGAGGCGGGCCGCCAGCGTCATCGTGTAGGCCGGCCGGCCGAAGAACGGCGCCCAGACGCCCAGGCCGTCAGGCGGCACCTGGTCGGGCAGCAGGCCGATGACCTCGCCGCGGCGCAGCGCGCGGATCATCTGGCGCACGCCGGAGAGTGAGGCCGGCGCGGTGGCCAACCCGGGCCGCTCGCGCGAGCCGGCCATCACCTCGCGCATGGACGCCTGCCGCGCCGGCCGGTACAACACGGTGATCGGCGCCTCGGCCGTGGTGAAGCGCTCGGCAATCGCCTGCGCGCAGATCTCGAAGCAGCCCATGTGCGGCGTCAGCATGACGAGGCCGCGCTTCTCGGCCAGCGCTTGCGCGATCAGCTCGCCGCCGTCCCATTGCAGCTTGCTGCCCAGCGGCTTGCCGCGACTGGCCACCCACAGCCACGGCAGCTCGGCCGCCATGCGCCCGGCCGCCGCGATCGCCGGCCGCGCCTCGGGCCAGGGCACACCGGCCTGGGCCACATTGGCCTTGAAGCGCCGCCGGTAGAC
The DNA here is from genome assembly GCF_054177665.1 of Roseateles sp. P5_E8. Lineage (NCBI taxonomy): Bacteria > Pseudomonadati > Pseudomonadota > Betaproteobacteria > Burkholderiales > Sphaerotilaceae > Roseateles > Roseateles sp. P5_E8. The sequence goes on from NZ_JBGCUM010000027.1 coordinate 26,809, forward strand.
GCCCGAGGCGAAGTAGACGACCCAGCCCAGCACCGCCCCCAATGCGTGCAAAAGCGCCAGAGGCACCAGGGATAAACAACGAAAGACCAGGCCCATGTTTTCTATACTTCGCGCATCGCCGAGTTACTGAACTACTTGCGGGGCGATTCATAAATCCCGCTAAAGCGTTCGCCGCACCTCCTGGAGCAACGGCGACGCCGCCAACCAAGCAACCGGAGTTTAAAAGTGGCCAACGATTTCCTCTTCACGTCTGAATCCGTCTCTGAAGGACACCCCGACAAGGTGGCCGACCAGATCTCGGACGCCATCCTCGACGCCATCTTCGAGCAGGACCCGCGCTCTAGAGTGGCCGCCGAGACGCTGTGCAACACCGGCCTCGTCGTGCTGGCCGGCGAGATCACGACCAACGCGCATGTCGACTACATCCAGGTCGCGCGCGACACCATCAAGCGCATCGGCTACGACAACACCGAGTACGGCATCGACTACAAGGGCTGCGCCGTCCTCGTCGCCTACGACAAGCAGAGCAACGACATCGCCCAGGGCGTCGATCACGCCAGCGACGACCACCTCAACATCGGCGCCGGCGACCAGGGCCTGATGTTCGGCTACGCCTGCGACGAGACGCCGGAGCTGATGCCCGCGCCCATCTACTACGCCCACCGCCTGGTGGAGCGCCAGGCCCAGTTGCGCAAGGACGGCCGCCTGCCCTTCCTGCGCCCCGACGCCAAGAGCCAGGTGACGATGCGCTACGTGGACGGCAAGCCGCACAGCATCGACACCGTCGTTCTGTCCACCCAGCACGCGCCCGAGTACTCGCTCGGCGACCGCATGACGGACGAGTTCTACGAGGCCATCCGCGAAGAGCTGATCAAGCCCGTGCTGCCCAAGAACTGGCTGACCGAAGACACCAAGTATTTGATCAACCCGACCGGCCGCTTCGTCGTCGGCGGCCCGCAGGGCGACTGCGGCCTGACCGGCCGCAAGATCATCGTCGACACCTACGGCGGCGCCTGCCCGCACGGTGGTGGCGCCTTCAGCGGCAAGGACCCTTCCAAGGTCGATCGCTCGGCCGCCTACGCCGCGCGCTACGTGGCCAAGAACATCGTCGCCGCCGGCCTGGCGCGCCAATGCCAGATCCAGGTCGCCTACGCCATCGGCGTGGCCCGGCCGATGAACGTGACCGTCTACACCGAAGGCACCGGCGTCATCTCCGACGACAAGCTGGCCGCGCTGGTGAACGAGCATTTCGACCTGCGTCCCAAGGGCATCATCCAGATGCTGGATCTGCTGCGCCCGATCTATTCCAAGACGGCCGCCTATGGCCACTTCGGCCGCGAAGAGCCGGAATTCACTTGGGAACGCACCGACAAAGCGGCAGCGCTACGCGCTGCTGCCGGCCTATAAAGGCCGCCGCGCGCCAGCGCGGTTCGGTGCGTGGGCGACGCTCATGTCGCGTAGCGACGTGAGAGGAGACCAAAAGACCGAGCCCACTCTGCCAAACACCGCCCCCCGAGGCGGTGTTTCTCTGTGTGCCTATCGAACACCCTCACGAGTAGAGTCAACGCACCGGCAGAGTGCGCGCGCGGCTCACCGGTCTGCAAAAGAACAACCTAGGAGACGGTGATGAAAATGCAGTCCTTGCGAATCGGGACACGTTTGTTCCTGGGCTTCGGGTTGGTGCTGGTGCTGCTGGCGCTCGCCGTGGGCCTGAGCTACCGGCAGATGGCCACCGTCGGTCCGCACATCAACCTGCTCATCGAGCTGCAACGCCAGCAAGACCTGGCGCAGGACTGGCGCACCCAGACCCAGCTCAACGTGACGCGCACCGACGCCGTCTCGCGGGCGGGTGGTTCGGGGCCGGTGGCCGAGTTCTTCGCGCCCGTCATCAAGACGACCAGCGCCAAGATCAACGAGTTGCAGGAAGGGCTGACCAAGGCGGTCGACACGGACAAGGGCAAGGCCATCCTCGACGAGATCGCCACGGCCCGCAAAGCCTATGTCGACATCCGCAACCAGGTCTTCGCCCAGCTCAAGGCCGGCGAGGCCGATGCCGCGCTGCAGACGCTGGAAGGCAAGATGCGCCCGGCCGCCGACGCCTATGTCGCCACCATCAGCCGCATGGCCGACTACCAGGGCGAGCGCGTGCGCGACGAAACCAGTTCGGTGCTGGCGGCTGCACGCCGTACCCAGCTCGTCATGCTGGTGCTGTCCGCCATCTGCCTGAGCCTGGGCGTTGCCGCGGCCTGGCTGATCACGCGCTCCGTCGTCAGGCCGCTGCGCGTCGCCATCCAGGAAGCCGAGGAAGTCGGCCAGGGCGACCTCTCGCGCGAGATCCGCAGCGTGGGCAGCGACGAGACGGCCCAGCTCACCCAGGCCCTGGCCAACATGCAGGTGTCCTTGCGGCACCTCGTCAGCTCGGTGCGCCACAACGCCGACGGCGTGGCCACCGCCAGTTCCGAAATTTCCCTGGGCAGCAACGATCTGTCTGCCCGCACCGAGCAGCAGGCCAGTGCCATCCAGCAGACCGCCGCGGCGATGGAGGAGGTGTCGGCCACCGTCAAGCTGAACGCCGACAACGCCGGCCAGGCCGATCAGCTCGCGCACGACGCGAGCGAGGTGGCGCGCAAGGGCGGCGAGGTCGTGGGCGAGGCGGTGCAGCGCATGCGCGGCATCGAGGAGAGCTCGCGCAAGATCGGCGACATCATCGGCACCATCGACGCCATCGCCTTCCAGACCAACATCCTGGCCCTGAACGCCGCCGTCGAGGCGGCGCGCGCGGGCGAGCAGGGCCGCGGCTTTGCCGTCGTGGCCAGCGAGGTGCGCATGCTGGCCCAGCGCAGCGCCGACGCGGCCAAGGAAATCAAGGTGCTGATTGGCGACAGCGTCGAGCGCGTCGGTCAGGGCGCCGTGCTGGTGAACCGCGCCGGCGAGACCATGCAGCAGGTGGTCACCTCCATCGGTCGCGTGGCCCAGATCGTGCGCGAGATCAGCTCGGCCAGCCGCGAGCAGAGCACCGGCGTCAGCCAGGTCGGCCTGGCCATCGCGCAGATGGACGAGGCCACCCAGCAGAACGCCGCGCTCGTCGAGGAAAGCGCCGCAGCCGCCGAGAGCCTGAAGCATCAGGCCGGCGAACTGGTGAAGCTGGTCTCGACGTTCAAGACCTGAAGGGGTCGGCCCTCGTCGCGGCAGCATTTCGGGGTTTTGTCGATCCAGGTACTGCCCGATCGTCGTACTGACGGCGTGTCCTGCATGTGCCAGGACGCCAGCCTCAACCCGCCCATGGAGCGAACCATGACCAAGACCCTCTTCATCAGCCTCCCGGTCACCGAGCTCAGCGCCTCAACCGCCTTCTACAAGGCGCTGGGCTTCAGCCAGAACCCGCATTTCAGCGGTGAGGACGCCTCCGCCATGGTCTGGAGCGAGGCCATCCACGTCATGCTGGTCACGCACGCCAAGTGGCGGAGCTTCACGCAGCGGCCGTTCCCGCCGGCCGGCTCGTGCGGGATGATGCTTTCCCTGGCCCTGGAGAGCCGCGCCGCCGTCGACGCAATGAACGAGGCCGCCGCGGCTCACGGCGGGCAGGCCGATGTGAACCCGATGGAGGACCACGGCTTCATGTACACCCGCGACCTGGCCGACCCCGACGGTCACATGTGGGCGGCGCTCTGGATGGACCCGGCGGCGATGCCCGCGGCCGCGAGCTGAATACGCCTTCAGCCGAAGGCTGGGTGCAGTCTTTCGACTCGCCACATTCGGCTGGCAAGCAATATCACAGCAGCCTGCGGGCGAGCTGCTCGGCTTCGCTACGCCCGACATGCGTTGGCAGCACGGACTCGCGCAGCACCGGCAAGGCCAATGACAGCAGCGTTCGTGCGCCGACCGGATCGCCACGCTTGAAACGGATGCGGGCCAACGTCGCTCGTGTGACGGCCACGTCGACCGGCTTGGCGGCGGCCTCCAGGCGGGTCTCGGCCTCGCGGAGCAGGCGCTCCGCCGTCGCCAGGTCGCCGCGAAGCTCGGCGAACACAGCCTCGTTGATCTGGGCATGCGCGAAGATCGGATGGGTCTGGGGCACAAGCTTCGACCAGCGCGAGCGCGACTCCTCCAGCAGCCGCGTGCCGCCGGCTTCATCCTGCATGCGTCGTGCCAGGACCACGCGCTGCCACAGGACCCAGGCGTATTCCTGCGAGTCCGGCCCGTCGATCTGGCGCGCCTGCGCCTGCAATCGCTCCAGCAATTCGCGCGCTGCGCCGAAGTCGCCCGTCATGGTGAGCACGCGTGAAGCGTTGCGCAGCACGCCGCGCCGGACGGCGTCCGTTGCGCCGACATGCGCTGCGTCGAGTTGGGCGACGGCGCGGTCGTACAGCAGCCTGGCGCGCGCGTAATCGCCGGCACTTTCGTTGACGGCGGCCTCGTTGGCGAGCGCCGCGACCTGCTGGGACGGGGCATAGGCGGCTGAAGAGAACACCGCGTTGCTGCGCGCGAAAGTGGCGGCCGCCGCACCGAAGTGGCCTTGCTCGAACTGCGCCAGCCCCAGTGCGTTGTACAGCGCACCCGCTTCCACGCCCCCCACGCCGACCGCCTTCGATTGCAGCTCGATGGCTGCATGGATGATCTGTTCCGCCGCGGGAGCCTGGCCGCTGGCGATCAGCACCTCGCCCTTGCGGCGCATCAGCGAGATGCGCAGCGGCGATGCGGCGGGCACGCCGAACCGATCCGCGAAGGCGAGGCCGTCTTCGAAGGTCTGCAATGCCTTGGCACGTTGGCTCAGCTCGCTTTGCACGGACCCCAGCACTTCATGGACGCTGATCACCTCGGCCACGGGCGGTGTCGCCATGGTCTTCGTGAGCGCAATGGCCGTTTGCCATTGCTTCTCGGCCTTGTCGAGCTCCTGATTGCCGTAATAGCCGGTGCCCAGATCCCTGTGCGAGCGCAGCTGCTGAGCCACATCCTCAGGCGCGAAGCGCACCCGCAGCGCCGCGGCCCGTTGGGCCGTGGCCAGCGCCTGTGACCGTTCTTCCATGTCGATCAGGACATTGGTCTGTGCGGAGAGATCGTCKGCGAGGGACAGCGCCTCTTCGCGCTGCTGCGGCTCGAGCCCGCGAAGGCCTTCGGCAAAGAGTTCCGACGCGATCCGCGACTCGCCCAGCGAGAAATACAGGCGCCCGAGCTGGCGCAGCACCGCCTGCCGCACGGCAGGGTCCATGGCCCCGTCTTCCTTCAAGTGCGCTCTAGCCTTGTCCAGCAGGGTGCGCACCTTCACTTCCGTGTTGAGCGCCTGCTCCGGCGCTGCGGCGGCCAGCGTGTCGACGAGGAACTGCATCGCGGCACGCGCGTTCGCACTCTGCTGCTCGGCACGCCGGGCCTGCAGTCGCGCCTCTTGCGCCTGCCACAGGGACACGCCCGTGCCCACGAGGAGCGCCGCCGCCACGGCAGCGGTGCTGGTTGCGAGGAGCCGATTGCGCCGCAGCCAGAGCCACGCGCGTTCGCGACGGCTGATCGGTGCAGCCGCCACCGGTCGGCCATCGAGCCAGCGCCGCAGATCCGCGGCCAGCGCATCGACGCTGGCATAGCGCGCCTCCGGCTCGCGCTGCAGGCAGTTGGCAACGATGGCGGTGAGGCCGCCGCGCATCGACGCGGACAAGGCCTGCGGACTCGATGCGCCGCGACTCGCGGCCTGCTCGACACCGGCATGCGCCGCCGCCTTCGTCAGCGGCTCCGGCGAGCGCTCCAGCTGCTGCAGCTGCTTGGGCAGCGGCGTTTCCTCCGTGATGCCGAAGGGGTGCGCGCCGCTGAGCAGGCAATGCAGCACGACCCCCAGCTGCCAGATGTCCGTGGCCGTAGTGATCGGTGCCTGCTGCAGCTGCTCCGGCGAGGCGTATTCGAAGGTCAGCGCGCGATCGCCCGTCTGCGTGAGATCGCCGCCCTTGAGCTCCTTGGCAATGCCGAAGTCCAGCAGCTTCACATGGCCATCGCGGTCGACCATCAGGTTCGAGGGCTTGAGGTCGCGGTGCACCACGAGGTTGCGGTGCGCGTAGCCAACGGCCTCCAGCACCTGCGCGAACAGCTCGACGCGTTGCCGCAGGCCAAGCGTGCGCTCGTCGCACCAGCGCACGATGGACTGGCCGTCGATGTACTCCATCACGAAGTACGGGGCGCCCTCGGACGAGATGCCGCCGTCGAGCAGCGTGGCGATGTTGGGGTGCTGCAATCGCGCCAGGGTCTGGCGCTCGCGCAGGAAGCGCGACCGCGCGCTCGGCGAGTCGGACGCCGCGCGGATGAGTTTCAGCGCCGCGCGCTGCGAATAAGTAGCGTCGGCGCGCTGCACCTCGTACACGGCACCCATGCCGCCATGGCCCAGCATCGCGGTGATCCGCCAGACGCCGATCTGCCGGCCCAGGATGCTTTCGTCCTGCGAGGCTTCGGCGCGCAGGGAATCGCTGGCGCGAGCCGCGATCTGCAGCAACGGTTCACCGGCCTCATCGTCGGCGGCCAGCATGGCTTCCAGCGCGGCGCGCAGCGATGCATCGCCAACGCACAGCGTCTCGAGCCGGGCCGCTCGATCCGCCTCGGGCAGGTCGATCAATTCGTCAAAGATGGCGAAGGCGCGCCGATGGCGCTGCTGCTCCTGCTCTTGCTCAATCATGTCGAGAGCCCCGCTGCAAGGAAGGCGCGCGCCTTGCGCCAATCGCGACGCACGGTGTAGTCGGCCAGTTGCAGGATCTCGGCGATCTCGGCAACGTCGTAGCCGCCAAAGCAGAGCAGCTCCACCACCTTGGCGGCGCGCGGATCGAAGGCCTCCAGGCTCCTGAGCCCCTGGTCCACGGCCAGCAGGTCGGCAAGATCCATCCCCGGCGCGGCGGCGATGTCATCGGTCAGCGTCAGGTGGGCCTGGCCGCCGCCGCGCTTTTGCGCCTGCATCTGTCGGGCGTGGTCCACCAGCACTTCACGCATGGCGGTCGCCGCGAGGGCGAGAAGGTGATTGCGGTCATTCAGCGGCGGCACCTTGCCGCCGGTGAGCTTCAGGTAGGTCTCGTGAACCAGCTCCGTGGTTCCCATCGGTCCGGACCTGCTGCGCAGCTGGCGCCGCGCAACACGCTTGAGCTCCTGGTACATCGCGGCATACACGTCTTGGAGCGCTGCGGAGTCGCCGGCGCCGGCACGGATCAGCAGTTGTGTCACTGACTCGGGCTGCATGCACTCAAGTTTGGCACAGGCCCTGCGGCGGGTTGCGGCCTGGCTGGACGGGATGGGTCACGGCCGCCTCGGGTTTCCCCTCATCAGAAAGTTTCGAGTGCCGTGTCCGAAATCAAGGGCATTTGCGCATCTATTGCGGAGGGACTGGCATTCCGCCGGCCGCTGGAGGAATTGCGTGATGAAACTTCTGCTCACTCGACCGATGGCCCCCGCGATGGCCGCCTTGCTGGTCGCGGCCGCCCCGCCGGCCCAGGCCGACTACTCCGGCACCGCCACGGTCGGCGCCTCCGCCAGCATGCACGCGGGCACCGTGACGCAGGCGCCACCCAACGTGGTGGTCACCAGCACGAACCCGTCCGCGCCGCTGCAGGTCAGCACGCAGGCGTCGGTGCTCGATCCGAGCATGGGCCTGACCGAATCGGCCGGCGGCACCGGCTGGGCTTCCGTGGGGCCGGGCGGCTTGCACCTGTCGGCCAACGGCTCGGCCTTCGTGCAGGGCGCGGGCCCCGACGTCTACGACCCAGGTGGCGCCTCAGGCTACGGCTACGCCAGCGGCGGCTTCCGCGACGGCACCGTATGGAACGTCGCGGGCCTGGCCGCCGGCACCGCGGTCACGATGAATTTCCAGATCCGCATCGACGGCTCGACCGGGGTCAACACCAGCCTGCTTCAGGGCGGGACGGCCAGCGGCTTTCGCATCTACGACTGGGACCTGCGCTTCTATTCGAATGCCGACCTTTCGGGTGTCGGCTTCCACTCGGTCACGAATTCGGACCAGCAAGACGACTTCCGATTCTATGACTTCAGCACGCGAGTGGTGCTCGGCACACCGATGACGCTCTCGCTCTCCGGCTCGGTGGGAGCGGGTGGCACGGCCGGCGTCCTCTGCTCCAGCTTCTGGGGCTACTACTGCGACGCCTACACCCACGGCGCCAGTGCCGCCGGCTTCGCCGACCTCGGCCATACGCTGGCCTGGAACGGCGTCACGGGCGTGTACCTGGGCGACTCGGAGATCTCGCTTGCGAAGCTGAGCGTCAGTTCGGACAGCGGATTCGACTACACCCACGCGTACCCGGACGCCACACCAGCCGTCCCTGAGCCCAGTTCCGTCTCGCTCATCGCTGCGGGTCTGCTGCTGATGCCCTGGTTACGGGCGAGGGCTCGGCCTGCGCTGCCAGGCGCATCGACGATCGAAGGGGACCTGCCATGACACCCATGTTCAGCCGTTCCGCGTCCTTGCTTGCGACGCTGCTGCTCCTGCTGGCCTTTGCCGCTCCTTCACGGGCCGCCCTGGTGCTGACCTTGGCGCCAGCGCCAGGCACGGACCTGTCAAATGTGCATGTCGGCGACACCCTGCACTTCCAGACGATCGGCAGCAGCAACGCAGACCCAACCGAACACCTGTCCGCCATGGACGTCCATCTCTTCGCCAGCGGGACCGGGGATTTCGACTGGGTGTCCATCTCGGCTGCGCCCGGATGGTGGAGCCCGCTGGGCACGAATCCGGTCCTGATGGACTGGACACTCACGACCACTGCGGCGGGCACGATCGATCTGTACAACGGCTTTTCTGATTGCAATGGCCTTCCAGACGACAACTGGGGCTGCGCGGTGACGAACCTCGGCGCAACCCGCCCTGATGACAGCAACCACATGGCATTTGTGATCAACGATGTGCCGGAGCCTTCGTCCATCGCGCTCGCAATCGCGGGATGCCTGGCGCTTGCACCCAGCCGCCGCAAGGCTGGTATTGCCTAGGACATCACCTGTCCGGCGGCATTGGCCTGCCCGAAGGCTGAGCCCGGATATCAACGCTCAAGCCGTGGCGCCGCATCCATCGGAGTGCCCATTGAAAACCGGCACAGCAGCCGCGCCTCAGACGCCCCTCAGCGCGTCGTCCAGCACCTCGACCCAATGCCGCACCGGCTGGGTCGTGCCGCTTTGCAAGTGCTGGATGCAGCCGACGTTGGCCGACACGATCTGCTCGGCATGCAGCGGCGCCAGGGCCGCGAGCTTGCGGTCGCGCAGCTGTTTCGACAGCTCGGGTTGCAGGACCGAATAGGTGCCGGCCGAGCCGCAGCAGAGGTGGCTGTCGGTCGGCGCGCAGGCGATGCGAAAGCCCAGTTCGCGCATCCCGGCCTCGACGCCGCCGCGCAGCTGCTGGCCATGCTGCAGCGTGCAGGGCGGGTGGTAGGCCAGCGAACCTCCCTTGGCCTTGAGCCGGCTCTTCAGCGCCGGCACGAGGTCGGGCAGCAGCTCGCTCAAGTCCTTGGTGACTTCACCGATGCGCCTGGCCTTGTCCGCGTAGGCCGGGTCATGGGCCAGGGCGTGGGCATAGTCCTTCACGGTCACGCCGCAGCCCGAGGCGTTCATGACCAGCGCCTCGACGCGCTCGCCCGGGCCGGCCACCAACGGCCACCAGGCGTCGATGTTGCGGCGCATGTCGGCCAGCGCGCCATCGTGGTCGCCGAGGTGCTCGCGGATGGCGCCGCAGCAGCCGGCGCCATCCGCCACCACGGTCTGTATGCCCGCCGCGTCCAGCACGCGCGCCGTCGCGCTGTTGATGTTGGGCGCCATGGCCGGCTGCACGCAGCCCAGCAGCAGCAGCACCTTGCGGTTGAGCTGACGCGTCGGCCAGTCGTGCGCGGTGGCCGGCGGCTTGGCCGGCACCTTGTCCTGCAACGACGCAGGCACCAGCGGCCGCAGCGCCTGGCCCAGCTTCATCGCCGGCTTGAACAGGGGCGAGGTCAGCCCCTCCTTCAGCAGCCAGCGCACGCGGCGTTCGCTGGCCGGGCGCTCCACCTTGGCGTCGACGACGCGCCGGCCGATGTCGACCAGATGGCCGTACTCGACGCCCGACGGACAGGTCGTCTCGCAGTTGCGGCAGGTCAGGCAGCGGTCCAGGTGGAGCTGCGTCTCCCGCGTGGGCTCGACGCCTTCCAGCACCTGCTTGATCAGGTAGATGCGCCCCCGCGGCCCGTCCAGTTCGTCGCCCAGCAGCTGGTAGGTTGGGCAGGTGGCGGTGCAAAAGCCGCAGTGCACGCAGCGGCGCAGGATGGCCTCGGCCTCGATGCCGTCGGGCGTACCGGCGAATTCGGGGGCGAGGGTGGTTTGCATCAGCTCGCGAGGGACTTGTTGACGATGTCCTGGGCTTCTCGCAGCAGCACCTGCAGATGCGCCTCATCGCGGAAGCTTTCGGCGTAGACCTTGTAGATGTCCTCCGTGCCCGACGGCCGCGCCGCGAACCAGCCGTTGGCGGTGGACACCTTGATGCCGCCGATGGCCGCACCATTCGCCGGCGCGGTGCTGATGACGGACTCGACCGCCTCGCCGGCCAGTGACGTGGCCTGCACATCGGCGGCAGTCAGCTTCGACAGCCGCGCCTTCTGCTCGCGCGTCGCGGCGCCGTCGACGCGGTCCGCGTAGGGCGTGCCGTAGGTGGCGGCCAGCGATTCGAAATACTGGCTGGGGTCCTTGCCCGTGCGCGCGGTGATCTCGGCGGACAGCAGCGCGGCGGCGATGCCGTCCTTGTCGGTCGTCCAGACGCGGCCGTCGCGGCGCAGGAAGGACGCGCCCGCGCTCTCCTCGCAGCCCAGGCCCAGGCTGCCGTCCAGCAGACCCGGCGAGAACCACTTGAAGCCCACCGGCGCGTCGAACAGCGGCGCACCCAGGCCGCGCGCGATGCGCTCGATCATTGCGGTCGTCACCACCGTCTTGCCGATGCCCGCGCCCGCACCCCAGCCGGGGCGGTTGCGAAACAGATAGTCCACCGCCACGCTCAGGTAGTTGTTGGGCTGCATGAGACCGCCGCTGGGCGTGACGATGCCGTGGCGGTCATGGTCGGTGTCGCAGGCGAAGGCGACGTCGAACTTGTCGCGCAGCTGCGTGAGGCGCTGCATCGCGTAGGGCGAGGACGGATCCATGCGGATCTTGCCGTCCCAGTCCAGCGACATGAAGGGGAAGCGCCCGTCCACCACGTCGCTGACCACCGTCAGCGGCAGCTTGTAGCGCTCGGCGATGGCCGGCCAGTAGGACACACCCGCGCCGCCCAGCGGGTCCACGCCCAGGCGGATGCCGGAAGCGCGGACGACGTCGAAGTCGATGACGTTGCCGAGCAGCTCGACGTACTGGGCCAAGTAGTCGTGCTCGTGCGTCGTGCTCGCCGCCAACGCGCTGTCGGCATCCAGCCGATGCACGCCTTGCAGCAACTGCTGCAGGTAGGCGTTGGCGTCCTTCTGGATGCCGGACGTGATGTCGCTGTCCGCCGGGCCGCCATGCGGCGGGTTGTATTTGAAGCCGCCATCGCGCGGCGGGTTGTGCGAGGGCGTGACGACGATGCCGTCCGCCCGCGCGCTGCCCGTCTTGCCCTGGTTGTATTCCAGGATGGCCAGCGACACGGCCGGTGTGGGCGTGAACTGCCCGGCGGGTGCCAGCATCACGTCAACGCCGTTGGCGGCCAGCACCTCCAGCGCGCTGGTCACCGCCGGGGCCGACAGCGCATGCGTGTCCGCGCCCAGGAACAGCGGGCCGGCGATGCCCTGCTGCTTGCGGTGGTCGACGATGGCCTGCGTGATGGCCAGCACATGCCATTCGTTGAACGAGCCGTCCAGCGACGAGCCGCGATGGCCGGATGTGCCGAAGGACACCTGCTGCTCGGGGCTGCTCGGGTCGGGCTGGCGCGAGAAGTAGGCCTCCAGCAGCGCATCCAGGTCGATGAGCGTATCGGCGGGCGCCGGCTGGCCGGCCAGGGGGTGGAGTCGAGACGACATGGTGTTGAGGTCCTGGTTCAGAGATTCGGGTAGAGGCGGCCGGGGTTGAAGACGCCATTCGGGTCGAACGAAGCCTTCAGCCGCTTGTGGATGGCCGCCAGCGGCGCGCTCAGCGGCGTGAAAGCACCGCCGGCCTTGTCCAGTGCACGGAAGCACGTGGCATGCCCGCCCACAGCCGCAGCCGCTTCGCGCATGCCGGCCGGCGGCAGCGGCGTGACGACCCAGCGCTGGGCGCCACCCCATTCGACGAGCTGTTCGCCGTGCAGCTTCAGCTCGGGCGCGGTGCTGGGCAGGCTCAGGCGCCACRAGCGCGCGCCACCGGCCACGGCGCGCTCGGCGCCGATGAAGAACTCATCGGCATGGTCGCGCAGGCCGGTCCAGAACGGCTCGACCAGGTCGGCCGGCAGGACATCGCCGCCCAGCTTGCGCGCGGCGGTTTCGACGGCGGCATTGGCACCGGCCAGTCTCACCAGCAGCGCCCCGTCCCACCAGGCGCTGGCCTCGATGGGCAGCGGCTCGCCGCCCCAACGGTTCAGCGCCATCAGTGCGGCGCTCTGATTGAACTCGAAGCGCAGCGTCGCCGTGGCAGCCGGCAGCGGCAGCACCTTCAGCGTGACCTCGGTGATGAGGCCGAGCTGGCCCATGGACCCGGCCAGCACGCGACTGACGTCGAAGCCGGCGACGTTCTTCATGACCGTGCCGCCAAAGCTCAGCAGCTCGCCCGCGCCGTTGATGAGCACGGCGCCGAGCAGGTGGTCGCGCACGGAGCCGAGCGCCGCGCGCGTCGGGCCCGAGAGGCCGGCGGCAACCATGCCGCCCACCGTGCCACGGCCACCGAAGCGCGGCGGCTCGAAGGCCAGGCGCTGGTGGTGTTGCGCCAGCAGCGCTTCGACATCGCCGATGGGCGTGCCGGCCAGCGCGCTGATGAACAACTCGCTGGGCTCGTAGGCCGTCACGCCGTTCAGAGCCAGCGTGGACAGCGGCTCGCCCTGCGGCACTTCGCCGTAGAAGTCCTTGCTGCCGTGGCCGGTGATGCGCAGGGGCTGGCCGGCCAGCACGGCCTCGCGCAGCGGGTGCAGGGCGGCGTTCATGCTCATGGCTTGGCGCCGAAGCCGGCCATGCGCAGCGCGAACAGGCGGGTCACGTCGAAATAGCGCTTGCTCTGCTGGCCGTTCTCGTCCACCACGTCCAGCACGTCGTAGGACCTGCCGCCCTGGTGCACCAGCGACTGGCGCTCGCTGCGCAGCTTCCTGTCGACCAGCCAGTCGTACTCGATGGTGACGAAGGGCACCTCGATGGCCGTCTCGATGCTCGACGCATCGCCCTTCGCGCCGATGGCCTGCTGCAGCCCGAAGAGCTTGAGGCGCAGGCGCTGCTGCTCTGCGTGGTTGCCGACGTCGCCTTGCAGGAAGCTCAGCCGCGACAGCAGCGGCACGTGCGGAATCTCGTCCAGCGGGCGGATCTCGGCCAGCGTCTGCAGGCGTGCCAGGGCCTGGGCCGACTGGCGCTTCATGACCAGTTGGTCGACCGCCTCGACGGTCTCGCGCAGCGCATGCTCCAGCCGCATGTAATTGAAGTCCTTGGCGCTCAGGAAGCGCTCCAGCATCAGCCCGCCGTCGGTGATGGCGGCGCGCATCTCGGCAGGCATGCCGTCCTGCGGCAGGGGGGCGTAACGCTGCACGGCGGGCTGTGACCGTGTGGCAGCGGCGGGCAGTTCGAGGTAGCGCCGGTTCGCCGCGTCCGCGAACTCCAGCACCAGCAGCCGGCTCCCGTTCGCAGCGGTCTCGAAGCGGATGTCCTTGGGCTTGCCGCCGCCGAGCATCATCACGTCGCCGATCTGCACCTGATGCTGCACCTTGATCGGTGCGTCGGCCGACTTGCCGAGTGCGAGGGATTCGCCGAGCAGTTGCGCGTTGGTCCGGTGCAGATCGGCCAGCGCCGTGTCGCCCAGCTGCTTGTAGGCGGCCGCCAGGCTCGCTTGCACGCGCAGGCTGGGGAAGTACTTCAGCGGCGCGAACTTCGCCAACGGCTTCATCGCCTCCAGCGCGCCGCGGCCATCGCCCTTGATGACGAGCATCAGCGCCTGCCCGCTGGCTTCGTCGACGGCGGCGCTGATCGTCTTCTCCGGCACATTGCTGTTCTTGAGCTGCTGCAGAGCGTCGTCCAGCAGGCTCCTCACCATGGCCGGCGGCAGCGCCGACGTATCGGGCACCGCCGAGGCCGCCACATCGGGCGCCTGCTGGGCGGACGCGGGCGCTGCGATGGCCGTCCACAGCAAGGCGGCAAGCCAAAGGGTCGATCGCATCTTCAGAATCTCTCCAGTTCAGGAAACGCCAACAGCCCGCGCTTCACATGCATGCGGCCGTACTCTGCGCAGCGGCTCAAGCTCGGAATCTGCTTGCCCGGGTTCAGCAGGCCGGCGGGGTCGAAGGCCGCCTTCAGCTTCAGCATCTGCTCGCGCTCCTCGGCACTGAACTGCACGCACATCGAATTGAGCTTCTCGACGCCCACGCCGTGTTCGCCCGTCACCGTGCCGCCCAGCGCCACGCTGCGCTCCAGGATCTCGGCGCCGAACTGCTCGCAGCGGTGCAACTGGTCGGGGTCGTTGGCATCGAACAGGATCAGTGGATGCAGGTTGCCGTCGCCGGCATGGAAGACGTTGGCGCAGCGCAGGCCGTATTTCTTTTCCATCTGCTGGATGTCGAGCAGGATGGTGGCGAGGTGCTTGCGCGGGATGGTCGAGTCCATGCACATGTAGTCGGGGCTGATGCGGCCGCTCGCGGGGAAGGCGTTCTTGCGGCCGCTCCAGAACTTCAGGCGCTGGGCTTCGTCCTCGCTGACCTGCACTCGCGTCGCGCCGCTGCCCAGCAGCACCGCCTCCATGCGGGCGATCTCCTCGGCGACTTCCTCGGGCGTGCCGTCGCTCTCGCACAGCAGGATGGCCTCGGCCGTCAGGTCGTAGCCGGCATGCACGAAGTCCTCGACGGCCGCCGTCATTGGCTTGTCCATCATCTCCAGGCCGGCCGGGATGATGCCGGCCGCGATGATGGCCGCGACCGCGTCGCCGGCCTTGCGAACGTCGTCGAAGCTGGCCATCAGGCAGCGTGCGAGCCGAGGCTTGGGCACAAGCTTCACCGTCACTTCGGTGACGACGGCCAGCATGCCCTCGCTGCCGATCACCAGCGCCAGCAGGTCCAGGCCCGGCGCATCCAGCGCTTCTGAACCGAACTCGATGGCCTCGCCCTCGGCCGTGAAGCCGCGCACGCGCAGCACGTTGTGCAGCGTCAGGCCGTACTTCAGGCAGTGCACGCCGCCGCTGTTCTCGGCGACGTTGCCGCCGATGGTGCAGGCGATCTGGCTGCTGGGGTCGGGCGCGTAGTACAGGCCCAACGGTGCAGCGGCCTCGCTGATGGCAAGGTTGCGCACGCCGCATTGCACGCGCGCCGTGCGGGCCAGCGGGTCGACGGACAGGATCTGGTTGAACTTGGCCAGCGCCAGCGTGACGCCCAGTTCATGCGGCATCGCGCCGCCGGACAGGCCGGTGCCGGCGCCGCGTGCAACCACCGGCACGCCGAGACGGTGGCAGGCCTTCAGCACGACCGCAACCTGCGCCTCGGTCTCCGGCAGCGCCACGGCCAGCGGGCGCTGGCGGTAGGCCGTCAGGCCGTCGCATTCGTAGGGCGTGGTCTGCTCCGACTGGTGCAGGAGCGCATGCGACGGCAGCAGCGGTGCCAACGCCGCGATCACGGCGGCGCGACGGGTGGGTAAGTCTGGAGCGTTCAAGCCTTCCGCGGCGCGCGCGACTTGGTGGTCTTGGCGTTCGTGGCGGTCCTGGCGGCGGGCTTGGGCGCCAGACCCTTGGCCACGCCACCCACCACCGCGCCCGGCACGCTGGCGGCGCGCTTGAGCGTGTCGCTGGCGGCGTCAAAGCTCTGCTTGACGAGGCTGCCGGCGAGGTTCTTGGCCGCGTCGGTGGCGGTGTCCTTCATGGCCGAGGTGGCGAGCTGCGTGAACTGCTGGCTCAGCGCCGTCCACCACTGCGTGGGGTCGACGACGGCGGCCGGGCTGGCGGTCTCGGCGACAGTCTTTGCCGTCTTGGTGGCGACCTTGGCCGCTGTCTCCACAGTCTTCTTGGCCGCAGCCTGGGCCACCGGCGCGGCGGCGGCCATGATCTCGGGCGGGATGCTCGGCCACACCGGCGACTCCGGCAGCTTGAGGCTGTCGCGCAGCTGCGCCAGCGGCACGTTCATGGTCTGCAGCGTGGACAGCGTCATGCGCTGCACCTCCAGCGCCTGGATGGTGGCGGCCAGCATGCGGGCGTTCTGCTCCAGCCAGAACTGCACGGTGCGCAACTCCTCGATGCGCTTGCCCAGCTCCTCCGGGTTGAGCGTGGGCGCGACCCACTGGCCGATGCCGGGAAGCGCCGAACCCGCGCCTTTCACGAGGCCTTGCAGGAAGTCGAATCCGGGCACGAACTTGGTGAAGCTGTTGTCGCTCATGGTTGTCTCCTGGTGGCCTGAGGCCTTGTTGGCCCCGCGATGCTACTTCGCGGGGTGCACGGCCTCGACGCTAAATCCACGCTGGGCGAGCAACCTGGGCAGCGCCTCGGGCCCGCTCACGTGCAGCGCGCCCACCGCCACCAGCAGGCGCTGGCCGGCGCCGTGCAACGCCTCGATGCGGGCGGCGAGCTGCACATTGCGCTCGTCGTTGACGCGCTTGAGCCAGGCGCGCTCGGCCGGGCTGTCGGCGCAGCCGCACCAGCGCGCGTAGTCGCCCAGCGCCTTCATGTCGCCCCGCGCCCAGACGTCGGCCAGCCGGCGCAGCGGCGCGCGCATCTGGCCGGCCTGCAGCTGGCGCAGCGCGCCGTCAACCACCGTGGGCAGCTCGGCCGCCGTGGGCTCCAGCGCGGCGAGCTGTTCCGCCACGCTTTCCAGCGACTGCACCGGCCGCCCCTCGGCCTTGGCCAGTGCCATCAGCATCATGTCCTGGCCAAAGCCGGCGTCGAAACCATCGCGGCGGGCCTCCAGCAGCGTCAGCGTGCTGAGCTGCAGCATGGCGGGGAAGGCGGCCAGCACGCCGGGCGGCAGGCAAGCCAGGCGCGACTGGGCCTCCACGCGCTGCGCCAGCGCGGGCGCCAGCGGCGCAGCTGGCGGCAGCGCGGCCAGCGCCGGGCCGATGTCGGCCGGGTCCAGCTCCACGGCCAGCACCTCGGTCTCTGCCCAGGCCTGGCGCAGCGCCGGGCCGGGGTAGGCCCAGTCGGGCTTGCCGATGTGCAGGCTGCCGAACAGATAGCTGCTGTGGCCGCCCCGGCTGATGCGCCACAGCGGGCCGCGGTTGGGCGCCTTGGCAGCCCAGGCGGCGGCCTGAGTCGCGCCGGGCTGGGCGGGAGTGGGCGGGCAGCTGGCGTGGGCGCTGCTGGCGAACAACGAAAGTAGCAAAAGGATTCGGATCATTCTTTGGATTCGATGCGGAGTTCGCCGGGTTTCTGGGAGAAGTGCAGGCGCCCCAGCACGTCCATGCCCAGCAGCGGCGCGCCCAGGTTGGGCAGCACGGCCACCATCAGGCGGTCGGCGCGCACGCCGCCCTCCAGCGACACGTCGGCACGCGCCGCGAAGCCGCTGGCGGCGCCGCCGGCCGTCTGCGTGCTGATGGTGCCCAGCGGCTTCAGCCCCGCGCGCTCGGCCAGCGCCTGCGGTATGGCGGTGGACGTGGCGCCGGTGTCGACCAGAAAGTCCACCTCGATGTCGCCCACCCGGCCCGGCCAGTGGAAGTGGCCATCGGGTGCGCGGGTCAGTACGACCGTCTGGCCAGCAAGCTTGAAGCGGCTGGCCTCCCGCTCGCGTTCCCAAGCCTTGATGCCGAGAAAGATGACGAGGCCGATCACCAGCCAGATCGTCAGCAGCTTGGCGGCGTGGGGCAGATCCTTGTGGGACATGGTGACCTAGGGAAAAACCAGGGTTTGCGCGGGAGCCAACGATAACCGGCCGATCCAGAATCCGTGACATGAAGCTGCTGCCCACCCTGTTGCTCGCCGCCTGCCTGCCTGTCACCCAGGCCCAGGCTCAAACCGATCCTCTGGCATCCGTCGCCTGGCTGGCGGGTTGCTGGGCCGAGCAGGGCCGCGACGCCGGCTCGGGCGAGCAGTGGACAACGCCGGCCGGCGGCCTGATGCTGGGCATGGCGCGCACGCTCAAGGCTGGCCGCGTCGTCGACTTCGAGTTCATGCAGATCCGCGCCGGTGCCGACGGCAAGCTGGCCTACATGGCCCAGCCCCAGGGCCGCCCGCCGACGGAGTTCAAGCTGCTGCGCCAGATCGACCCCAAGCAGCCCGAGGCGGTGTTCGAGAACCCGACTCATGGCTTCCCGCAGCGCGTCATCTACCGGCTGGCAGCGCCCGACCGCCTGGCCGCACGCATCGAAGGCACGCTGAACGGCAAGGAACTGGGCGTGGACTTCACCTTGCAGCGCGGCACCTGCCCTTGAGACCCTGAGCGCCGTGGGCACGCGGTTTGCCACGAGGCTGGCAACCGCTAACTTCTCTCCGTCCATGCACCTGCTCAAGCGCCTCGCCACCCTCCTTTCGCTGCTTGCCGTGCTTGCGGTCGCCGGCTGCTCCAGTGTGACGCTGGCCTACCAGCAACTGCCGCTGCTGGCCGGCCTGTGGGCCGACAACTACCTGGACCTGGACAGCACCCAGCGCGCGCAACTCAAGACCCAGTTGCAGGCCTGGCAGGCCTGGCACCGACGCGAGGAACTGCCGCAATGGCTGGCCCTGCTGCGCCAGGCCCATGCGGCGCTTGACGAGGGCGTGACGCAGGACGAGCTGCTGGCGCTGGAGCGCGGCGCGCGGGCCAGCGCCGAGCGCAGCCTGCAGCACGCCGCACCCCTGGCCGCGCCGCTGCTGGCGGGGCTCAGGCCCGAGCAATGGCAGCGCCTGCAGAAGAAGATGGACGAGAAGACCACCGAGTGGCGCGACAAGCAGGCCGGCAAGGGCGGCCCGGCCGAGCGCGGCAAGCGCTATGTGACCAACCTGGAGCGCTGGCTGGGCGACCTGGACCGCGCCACGCGCCGGCAGGCCCGCAGCAACGCCGAGGGCTGGCATTTCGACCTGGCCGCCATGGCCCAGGGCCGCGCAACCCGCCAGGCGCGCACGCTGGAGTCGCTGCGGGCCTGGTCGCGCCAGGACCTGGCCGGCGGCACGGCCTTGTTGATGCAGAACCTGCTGCCGCTGCCGGCCGAGCAGGCCTACCGCGAACAGATCATCGCCAGCCTGTTGAAGCTGCTAAATGGCCTGAGCGCCGAGCAGCGCGAGGCCGTGCGCAAGCACTGGGGCGACTGGGCGGCCGAGCTGCGCTCGCTGCAGGCCGGTTAGGGCTCGACGAAGCCTCTCAGGCCGCCGGCTGCAGCCTCGCCAGCCCAAAGCTGGGCTCGGCCCGCTGGAGCTGCCGATGCCGGTCATCGCGCAGGTGGATGACCTCGCCCTGGACGAGAACCTCGGCGTATTGGCGATGCTGGCGGCGTTTTCGACGTGTGAGGCCGTGGGAGTGCCGATTGGGAGACGTTGAGCGGGCCGGGTGTACTGGTTGCCGGCGCCATTTCGACGCTGATCGGCTTGGATGGGATGCGTCGAGTGGGTGCTTGTTCACGTCGTCGAAGCTAGCTGCCGAAGGTAAAGCGTCGGCATAGTGCCGTCTGTCACCAACGGAGATGCCAGATGCTCAACCGCCGCCAAATGCTGTTCATCGTCTCCGCGGCATGCCTGAAAACCTCGCGCGCATATGCCGGCACCTGGTCACACGAGAGCTTTGAGAACGACAGTGCGCTCGATTGGGTAAGAAAGTTCGAGGAACAGCCGACCGCCGCCTTCCTTCGCTCCACGTTGGCGCGCGGCACCGCGGGCAAAGCTATCGAAAGCTTCGACGGTGAGTCGATCATTGCTGCGGCAGAAGTCGTTGCGGCCAGCCTTGGTCATCCATGCAAAGCGTTTCCGCAGCAGTTGTCTCCCATCGTCACCAAGTTCGGTGCGAAGTTCCGTGTGCTTGCACCACAGGCAAAGACAGCCCTCGCCGGTGTACTCGGCTCGAAATCAGAACTGCGAGAAAACTGGAGCCTGCACGCCGACAACCTTTCTCGCTGGGAAGGCAGCGTTAACGAGTTGCTGGCGCGCCTCTCTCGACCTGCATCGAAGCCCCCGGCTTGATTGCCAAGCTCAGGCTGCCGGCTGCAAACGCTGCATCGCAAACCCTGGCTCGACCCGCGCAATCGCGCCTTCCAGCACCGACTCAAACCGCGCCGTGATGTCGCCCCAGTCGAGCCGCCGCGCTGCCGCCCTCGCGCCGTCCGCTACCGCGCGACGTGCCGCGCCGTCAGCAGCCGCCAGGCGCGCGGCGGCGATGAAATCGGCCTCCCGGCCCGCCCCCGCCAGCCAGCCATTCACGCCCGTGCGAATCAACTCACCCGCCGCTGCGCTCTCGAATGCGACGACCGCGCAACCGCTGGCCATGGCCTCGGTCGTGACGTTGCCGAAGGTCTCGGTGAGGCTGGCGAACAGGAAGAGGTCCAGGCCCGCGTAGTGCGCCGCGAGGTCGTCACCGCTGCGCTGGCCCGCAAACACGGCGTCGGGCACGCGCGCAGCGAGTTCGGCGCGCATCGGGCCGTCGCCGACGAACACCAGCCTCGCTCGCGGCTGCGCGATCCTGACGGCTTCAAATGCGGCCAGCACGACGCCGAGGTTCTTCTCCGGCGCCAGGCGGCCGACGTAGCCCATGACCAGATCGTTCGGCCCCGCACCCCAGCTCTCGCGCATCGCGGCGCTGCGGCGCGCGGGGTCGAAGCGCTGCGCATCCACGCCCCGGCCCACCACACTCAGCCGCTCGAAGCCGCGTTCCGCGAGCTGCACGCGGATCGCTTCGGTGGGCACCATGGTTGCGTCGCAGCGGTTATGGAACTTGCGCAGATAGCCCATGATGGGCTTGGACAGCAGGCCCAGGCGGTAGTGCTTGCCGTAGGCGTGAAAGTTGGTGCGGTAGTCCGACGTGACGGGCAGCGCCAGGTGTTGTGCGGCCTGCAAGGCGGACCAGCCCAGCGGCCCCTCGGTGGCGATGTGCACGACGTCTGGTCGCTTCAGTGACCACAGCTTCACCAGCGCGCGTTTGCTCGGCACGCCCATGCGCAGGTTGGGATAGAGCGGCACGGGCAGGCCCTTGGTGAGGACCTCGTCTACGGCGGGCTTGCCGGTCGGTGCCGACGTTAGCTTGGCCGGCTGGCGCGGGCGGATCAGCTGCACGTCGTGGTTGCGGCGGTTCAGGCCGTCGACGACGCGCGCCATGGACATGGCGACGCCGTTGACCTCGGGCGGGTAGGTCTCCGTCACCACCGCGAGCCGGCGCGAGTGGCGCGGCGCAGGGAGGTCGTCGACCAGGATGTCGTCAGCGTCGTGTGCGGGGTTCATGCGCAGATGGTCACGGCTCTATGCAACAGAACGATGACAACGCGACCGTCACGCCGATTTCACGCAACGCCCCCACCATCCGCTCCGCTGCCAACCACACTCCGAGGACGGGACAACGTGAACGAGTTTTTCCAAACCCTGAAGACCCAGCGCTGGGACGACCACCGCTACTACCACCACAGCCGCATCAACCAGAGCCTGCACCTGATCAGTGCCTTGAGCTTCCTGGTGTCGTATGCACTGCTGTTCGTGAACCCGGCGTGGTCGGCGCTGCTGGCCTGGTGCGTGTCGATGACGACGCGCCAGGCGGGTCACTTCTTCTTCGAGCCGCGCGGCTACGACCATGTCAACCAGGCCACCGACGAATACAAGGAAGAGATCAAGATTGGCTACAACATCCGCCGCAAGATCGTGCTGATGGCGGTGTGGGTGGCGCTGCCGGCCGTGCTGTGGCTGGCGCCGTCTCTGGGCGGTCTCATCGAACCCGCCGTGGGTCTGAAAGGTTATGTCGAGGACGTCGGGATGGCCTGGTTCTGCCTGGGCGTCACGGGCCTGGTCTTCCGCGTCGTGCAGCTGTGGGTCACGCAGAACCTGATGCAAGGCCTGGCCTGGGGCTTCAAGATCATCACCGACCCCTTCCATGACGTGATGCTGTACTGGAAGGCGCCGCTGTATCTGCTGCGCGGCCAATTGATCGACCCCATGGACCACGTGGGCCAGCAGGCGCACTGAGCCGATGGACGAAACCTTCACTCTGTCGGCGCTGGCGCTGGGCCTGCTTGCGCTGCTGCCGGCGGCCAAGCGGCGCATCGAGCTGTCGCGGGCCAAGCACCGGTCCCTCGCCGGCCATTCGCGCATGGCCAAGCGGCTGGCGCGCTGGGTGCCGGGCTATGCCTATGACGAGGCGCAGTTCTTCAACGCGGACGGCGCGCCCGACGAGGTCGCGTCGCAACGCCGAGCCGCGCTGCGCCGGCTGGGTGCGGACTTCGACACGCGCTTTGCAAAGACGCTCGCGGCCACCGAGCAGGCGCGCGACACCATCTCCGACCTGAAGTTCACCGGCCGCTACCGTGTGCCCTTCCAGTTCAGCCCGGTGCTGCGCGAGCATCTGAAGGTGGGCGCCTTCCTGCGGCACAGCGACGGCGTGCGGGTGGAGGACCTGGACGGCAACCGCCTCTACGACCTGACCGGCTCCTACGGCGTCAACGTGCTGGGCTATGACGCCTACAAGGAATGCATCGCCGAAGCCGTCGCCACGGCGAGCGAGCTGGGCCCGGTGCTGGGCGCCTACCACCCCTGCGTGCTGGACGTGCTCACGCGCCTGAAGGCTGCCTCCGGCCAGGACGAGGTGAGCTTCCACATGAGCGGCACCGAGGCCGTCATGCAGGCCGTGCGATTGGCGCGTTATCACACCAAGCGCAAGCGCCTGGTGCGCTTTGCCGGCGCGTATCACGGCTGGTGGGAGGACGTGCAGCCCGGCCCCGGCAACCCGCTGCCGCCGCGCGAGACCTTCACGCTGCAGGACATGGCCGAGCGCTCGCTGAAGGTGCTGGCCACGCGGCGCGACATCGCCTGCGTGCTGGTCAACCCGCTGCAGGCCCTGCACCCCAACGTGAGCGCGCCGGGCGACTCCAGCCTCATCGACGGCAGCCGCCGCGCCAGCTATGACCGCGAGGCCTACACGGCCTGGCTGAAGAAGCTGCGCGAGGTCTGCACCGCGCGCGGCATCGTGTTGATCTTCGACGAGGTCTTTGTCGGCTTTCGCCTCGCACCGGGCGGCGCGCAACAGTACTTCGGCGTCAAGGCCGATCTCGTCACCTACGGCAAGACGCTGGGCGGCGGGCTGCCGGTGGGCGTCGTCTGCGGCAGCCGCGCGCTGATGCAGCGCTACCGCGAGGACCGGCCGGCCGACATCTGCTTTGCGCGCGGCACCTTCAATGCGCACCCTTACGTGGTGGCGGCGATGGCGGCCTTCCTGAAGCGCATCGCCCGGCCCGAGGTGGCGGCGCTGTACGACGGGCTGGACGAGCGCTGGAATGCCCGCTGCGCGCAGTTCAACGCCCGTTTGCAGGCAGCCGGCGCGCCGGTTCGCATGGCCAACCTGTCGACGATCTGGACGGTGCTGTACGACCAACCCGGTCGCTACCACTGGATGCTGCAGTTCTATCTGCGCAAGCACGGCCTGGCGTTGAGCTGGGTGGGCACGGGGCGGCTGATCTTCAGCCTGAACTATGGCGACGCCGAGTTCGCCGAGGTCATGGACCGCTTCGTCGCCGCCTGTGACGAGATGCGAGCCGACAACTGGTGGTGGACGGCGCCGGAGCTGACCAGCAAGTCGATTCGCCGCAGCGTATTCCGCGAGATGCTCGGCCAGAAGTTTTGACCCCTCGCCCAGTCTCGCGCCCGCTGCACGCGGGCGAGCCTGGTCGGTCCCCCGAGGGGACGGCGATGCTTGCGGCGTTCAGCCGCAAGCACATCGCCAAGCGGGCCGGCTTGGGAGCGGCCCGGCGCTCGGCCCGCAAGTGCACCGACATCGAAATGGACAACGCGATGAAAAACCAAGACGCATCGCCCGCGCTGGACGGCGGGACGCATGACAGCGCCCTGCCCCGCGCCGGCTGGTTCAAGCGGCTGGTGGCCCAGGAGGACCTGAACTTCCTGCTTACCAACCGCGTGCCCCGCATCGCGCTCACGAAACTGATGGGCCGGTTCTCGCGCATCGAGAGCCCGCCGCTGACGAAGCTGACCATTGCAGTCTGGCAGTGGTTCATCCCGCTGGACCTGAGCGAAGCAAAGCACAAGAACTTCCGCTCGTTGAAGGACTGCTTCACCCGCGAGTTGAAGCCCGGTTCGCGCGTCTTCGATGCGCGGCCCGAGGTCTTCGCCAGCCCCAGCGACGCCATCGTCGGCGCGACCGGCGTGGTGCGGCAGGGTCAGGTCTACCAGGCCAAGGGCTTTCCATATTCAACCGGGGAACTGTTCGGCCCGACGCAGGACGCCAGCGCCTTCGAGGGCGGCCGCTTCGTCACGCTGCGGCTGACGTCGGCGATGTACCACCGCTTCCACGCGCCGGCCGACGGCACGGTGGAACATGTGACCTACCTCAGCGGCGACACCTGGAACGTGAACCCCGTGGCGCTCAAGCGCGTGGAGCGGTTGTTCTGCCGCAACGAGCGCGCCGTGGTGCGCATGACGCTGGCCAGCGGTCACGCCATCGCGCTGGTGCCCGTGGCGGCCATCCTCGTCGCCAGCATCCGCCTGCACTTCCTCGACGTGCTGCTGCACCTGGGGCGCCAGGGCGCCCACGAGATGCCCTGCGACGCACCGCATGCGAAAGGCCAGGAGATGGGCTGGTTCGAGCACGGCTCGACCATCATCGTCTTCGTGCCGCCGGGCTTCGAGCTGGCCGAGGGCATTGCGACCGGCGTGCAGATACGCGCTGGCCAGGCGCTCCTAAAGCTCAGCTGACCAGTTCGGGCTCGGGCAGCGCCACCGGCTTCAGCGCCGGCAGCATGCCCGGCAGCGCCGCCTGGTCGCCTCGGTCGATGATCTCCAGCCGGCCGTCGAAGTGCTCGACCAGCGCCGTCAGGCTCTCCACCCAGTCGCCGTCGTTGCAGTAGAGGATGCCGTCGATCTCGCGGATCTCGGCATGGTGGATGTGGCCGCAGACGACGCCATGCGCGCCGCGCTTCTTGGCCTCGCGCGCAACGGCGTTCTCAAACTCATTGATGTAGCTGACCGCCCGCTTGACCTTGTGCTTGAGGTAGCGCGACAGGCTCCAGTACGGCAGCCCGCACTTGGCGCGCACGCGGTTGAACCAGCGGTTGACCTTGAGCGTGAACTCGTAGGCCAGGTCGCCCATGATGGCCAGCCAGCGCGCGCACTGGATGACACCGTCGTAGAGGTCGCCATGCGTGACCCACAGCCGCTTGCCGTCGGCCGTCACATGCATGGCCTCCTCCATCACGTCCACGCCGCCGAAGTTGTGCGTCAAGTATTTGCGGGCGAACTCATCGTGGTTGCCGGGGATGAAGATGACCCGCGTGCCCTTGCGCGCCTTGCGCAGCAGCTTCTGCACGACGTCGTTGTGCGACTGCGGCCAGTACCAGCTGCGGCGCAGCTGCCAGCCGTCGATGATGTCGCCGACGAGGTAGAGGGTCTCGCACTCGACGTCGCGCAGGAAGTCGAGCAAGGCTCTGGCTTGGCAGCCGGGCGTGCCCAGGTGCAGGTCCGAGATCCAGACGGTACGCACCGACAGCGTGGGCGTATCGGCGGCAGCGGAGTCTTGCGGCGTCGGCATGGCCCGCATGCTGCCGGCCCGTCATGACGCGACCGTGAATGTGTGGTGCTTACACCCCTGGCAGGCGCGCCGCCAGCCGCGGCGTTGCCGCCTCGATGGGCGCCAGCAGCCGGGGCCAGAGCCTGGCGCCCAGGTCACGGCGGAAGGGGCCGAAGTGCTCGATCTTCTTCACGCCCAGCTCGGCCGGCGCGACGACGTGGCGCTGCACCCGGGCGGCGCTGAACTGACCGGCCAGCGCGTCCACCGCCGCTGCGGGGCCGAAGAGATGGTCGTCCGTGATGCTCCACAGATGCACGGCGCCTTCGAAGCGGTGATACGTCCGCTCGCGTGCCAGGCTGTCGTCACCGAACAAGAAGCCCGGCGTGCGCCCCCAGGCGGCCCATTCCAGCGCGGCGCCGGCCGGCAGGTCCTGCGCGCGCGGCCCGAGCATGCGCCCGGGCGCGTGGCCCAGCAGGCGCACCAGCAGCGGCAACATCCAGTGGAAGAACAGCCAGCCCTGCACACGTGCAAAGCCCGACCAATGACCCAGGTAGGCCACTTGCGCCGCAACGCCCAGCACGGCGTCCACCTTGTCCGCAAACCCCGGCACCAGGCCGACCGAATTGCCGCCCAGCGAATGCCCCACCCACAGCAGGCCCAGCTCGCGCCCCTGGCGCGCCGCCTCCTCACGCCGGCGCTTGTCCGCCGCATGCAAGGCGGCCGCCATGTCGACACGCGCCCAGTCGCGCAGGCGCACGTCCTCGCCCGGGCGCAAGGCCTCGCGCGATGCGGCGATGCCGCGGTAGTCGAAGCTCAGCACGGCGTAGCCCCGCTGCGCCAGCCATTCGGCGAAATGGCGGTAATAGCTGGCCGGCACCGCCGTGGCCGCGCCGATGACGGCCACCGCCTTCACGCCTACGGCCGGCGGGGGCTCGAACCACTGCGCCGCCAGCAGGCGCCCGTCGTTGCAGCGCAAGGGCGTCGGCACATGCCGGACCTGGAGCCCGCCGGACTCCGAGTCGTCGTCGAGAGCACTCGTCGCCGGGATGGGCCGCGGCAGGGCGTCGAACGGGGTCAAAGGCAGGCTGGACATCGATAAACCTCAGATCGGCACGCTTGCGGCACCGGCTGAGTCAGTCTAGATTGGCGACTTTCCAGCCGCTAGATCCACAACAAGCCTCATATCGTCAACAAAATGTCGACAAAGGAACCGAAACTCCCCGCCATCGGCCGCCGCCGCCAGACGGTCGCCGAGGAAGCCCTGGACGCCAATGCGCTGGAACTCTTCGCCCGCGTCGCCCAGGCCGGTAGCTTCGCCCAGGCCGCCCGCGACCTCGGCCTCACGCGCGCGGCCATCAGCCGCCGCATCGCCGCCATCGAGGGCGCCGTCGGCCTGACGCTGTTTGCCCGCAGCACGCGCAGCCTGGGCCTGACCGAAGCCGGCCGGCGCCTGCACTCCCGCGCCCGCGCCGTCCGCGAGGCCGCCGAGAGCGCCCGCCTGGCCCTGCGCCAGACCCGCGACCAGCTCGACGGCACCATCCGCATCAGCGCCACCGCGGGCTTCGGCCGGCATGTGCTGGCGCCGCTGCTGGCCCGCTTCCAGGCCTTGCACCCCGCCGTGCGCTACGAACTGTTCTTCACCGACCGCCGCGTCGACCTGATGCGCGAAGGCCTGGACATCGCCTTCCGCGTGACCAGCAAGCCGCCCGAGGCCTGGGTGGCCCAGCCCGTGATGAAGTTCGAGGTCCGCGCCTATGGCAACGGCCAGCATGCCGCAGCGCAAAGCCCGCAGGATCTGCTCACGGCGCCCATGCTGCTGCTGGGCCAGGGTGAAGAGCCTTTTGCGAGCCAATGGCAGCACGAGGATGGCCGGCGCGCAGACGTGTCCCTGCAGGCCTCGGCCTGGGGCAGCGACCTGGACGGGCTGATCGCGCTGGCCCGCCATGGCGCCGGCCTGGTCATCGCGCCGGACTTCTGCGTCGAAGCCATCCCGGCCTTGCAGGCGATGGGCGCGGTGGCCGACCCGAACCCGGCGCCGCTGCGAAACCTGCTGCCGGGCTGGAAGCTGCTGGTCGGCCTGGACACCGTGCAGGCGCTGACCCTGCCGGTGCCCGCCGGCTCCGAAGCGGCGCGGGCCCTGGTGCGCTTTGTGCGCGACACGCTGCTGGCTCGCTAGCTCCGGGCCCAACGACGTGGCTACAGGCCGCCTGATCCCAGCCCGAAGAGCTCGGCCAGTGCCGCGCGGTACTGCGCCTGGCCGACGGCATTGGTGTTGTGGTGGGAGCCGCCCTCCACCAGCACGAAGCGCTTGGGCGCCCGGGCGCGCTCGTACAAGTCCTGGCCCAGGCGGTAGGGGATGAGGCTGTCCTGGCTGCCATGCACCACCAGCAGCGGCGAGCCGACCTCGGCGATGCGCGAGGCCGCGTCGAAACGCTGCGTGATCAGCGGCGACACCGGCAGCCAGCCCCAGCGGAAGGTGCTGACGACGTCGGGGATGGACGTGAAGCTGGCCTCGACGATCAGGCCCGCCTCATCGCCGACCTGGGTGGCCAGCTGCACGGCGATGGCGCCACCCAGCGAGTGGCCGAAGATGAAACGGCGCTTGGCGGGGTATTGGCGCGCCAGCCAGTCCCAGGCGGCCTGGGCGTCCTCGGCGGCCATGGCCTCCGACGGCAGGCCCGCCGAGCTGCGGCCGAAGCCGCGGTAGTCAACGCCCAGCACGGCAAAGCCCAGCTCGTGCATACGGCGCATGCGTGGCGCGCTGCCGCGCACGTCGTAGCGGGCGCCGTGCAGGTAGAGCAGCACGGGGGCGTTGGGGTCGGCCTGCGGCAGCCACAGCCCATGCAGGCGCACCGCCGCGCCGCGCGATTCGGCGATGCGGCTGTCGAAGGGAATCCAGACGTCCTCCATCCCCTGCGCCGCCGCCACGCCGCCGGCCCAGGTGCGGTCACCGGGCTGGAAGATCCAGCCGCGCTGGCGCTCGTCCAGCGTGGCGCAGCCGACCTGCAGGCCCAGCGCCGTGGCGGTGATCAGTGCGAGGCCGGCGAGGCGGCGCCAGGAGCGGAGAAGCGTCATGCGCGCATGCTGCCAGCTCGCGCATGACCCGGTGCGCGCCGGGATTAACTCCTGAGTGCCGCGACGGGCGACAGCCGCGCCGCGCGCCTGGCCGGCACCCACACAGCCACCTGGCCCAACAGCCACAGCGACACCGCGCCAGCCGGCAGGTAGCCCCAGGGCAAGCGCGGCACCTCGTAGGTCTGCATCAGCAGCTGGCTCAGGGCCACCGCGCCGGCCAGGCCGATGGCGATGCCGGTCGTCGTCAGCAGCAGGTTCTCAAGCTGGAAATAGCGGCGGATCTGGCCCTCGGTGGCGCCTAACGCGCGGCGCGTGCCGATCATGCGGGTGCGCTGCTGCACCCAGAAACTGGCCAGGCCGACGATGCCCATGGCCGTGACCAGCAACAGCGCCACGCAGACGCCGCCCATCAGCCAGGCCATCGAACGGTCTTGCGCGTAGAAGGCGGCGCGCATCTCGGTGAGCCGCTTGGCATCGGTGACGACGCGACCCTGGTCGCCCGCTTCCAGCACGGCGGTGGCGGCCTTGAGCTGCGCGTCCAGCTGGCCCGGCTCGGTGCGGATGATGTACATGCCGCCGCCGCGCAGCGGCAGGATCATCGCGGCGCCGTCGCCCTCGCCACGGGCGCGGTGCAGCTGCGTGTGCGTCAGCGTTTCGACAACGCCGACGATGGTCGACGGCGAGCTGCCGAAGATGTAGACCGTCTTGCCCAATGCCGAGCTGCCGGGGAAGAGCTTGTCGGCCATCACCTTGTTGATGATGAGCTGGCCGATCTTGGGCTCGGCGACGCTGAAGACCTGGAAGCTGTCGAGCACCTCGTCCGGTGTGAAGTTGCGGCCTTCCAGCAACTTCAGCCCGAAGGTCTGCAGCATCTGGTCGTCGGCCGTGTATTGCGCTGCGGAGATGCGCCGGCTCTTGGGATCAGGCTCCAGCGAAACGCCGCTGTTGTTGCTGTTGTTGCCGTAGGCGATCTGGTTGACCACCGTGGCCGCCTTGATGCCCGGCAGCGCGCGCAGCCGCGTCACGTCCTCGGCGACGATGGAAGCGCTTCGCTCGGGGGGCTGCGGCTTGCTGCCGCGCAGGAACAGCAAGGCGATCTCGGATTCCGCCATGCCGCTGTCCGTGTTGAGCGCCTGCACGCGGGTCTGGATGAGGTGCAGCGCGTTGGTGACGATGGCGCAGGTCAGCGCCACCTCCAGCACGATGAGGCCGGCTGCGATGCGGTGGCGGCGCAGCGTGGAGAGGATGGGCATCAGGTCGGTCAGCATCACTGCACCTTCAGTTGTACGGCCGGGGTGACAAGCGCCGCGCGGATGGCCGGCAGCAGGCCCGCCAGCAAGCTGGCCAGCAGCGCCAGGCCCAGCGTCAGCGCGAGCATGGAGGCGTCCAGCTCGGCCAGGCGGGCGTAGTCGTTGGGGCTGCGGCGCACCAGCCACAGGCCGGCGTTGGCGAACAGCAGCCCTAGCAGGGCGCCCACCAGGCCGAGCAACCCAGCCTCGACGAGAAACTGCGCAAAGATGGCGCCGCGCGTGGCGCCCAGTGCCCGGCGCACGCCGATTTCGCCACTGCGGCGCAGCGTCTTGGCCAGCAGCAGGCCCACCATGTTGACAATGCAGACAGCCAGGAAGGCGAAGGCCAGCCAGGTCTGCAGGCGCACGTCGGCGGGCAGCACCTTTTGTTGGCCCAGCCAGTCCATCACGTTGCGCAGCCGCACATTGGTCGGGCGGTCGAAGCGGCCCGCCTTGCGCTGCGCCTCGGAGTGGGCGACGAGGTAGTCGCGGTAGGCAGTGGCGTCCTCCGGCTTGGCGAACTCCACCCAGTACTGCACCCAGGCACAGGCCGCGTTCATGTCGTAGGAGCTGCCGCCGGCGGCGCCGCGCGCCCAGCAGGTGGTGTTGCCCCAGTGGCCCATCTTCATGGCCATGGCCGTCGAGAACGGCAGGTAGAAGTCCTCCGTCTCCGTGTAGGCGCCGAGCGTGAGGTCCCAGTAGTGCGGCTGCACCTTCCAGGCTTTCAGCACGCCGACGACGCGCAGCGGCACGCCGCGCACGATGACCTCGCGACCCAGGCTGTTGGCGCCGCCGAACAGCTTCTCGTTCAGCGACGCCGAGATGACGGCGACGCGGGCCTCGGTGTCGTCGTCGGCCGCGCTCCAGCCACCGCCGTACTGCCAGGGCGCGTCGAACATCGCGAAGAAGTCGGCCGACGTCATGCGCACGGGCGAGAAGATCGGCTTGACCTGCGCGTCCGTCACGGACACGGCCGTGTTGTAGCCGCTGGACATCGTCTGGCGCATCGCCTTCTTGTCGCGTAACAGCGCCGTCGCGTCGAAGCGGGTCAGGTCGAACGTGGGCTCGTCGCCAGCCTTCCAGTTCAC
Organism: Roseateles sp. P5_E8; assembly: GCF_054177665.1. Taxonomy (NCBI): domain Bacteria; kingdom Pseudomonadati; phylum Pseudomonadota; class Betaproteobacteria; order Burkholderiales; family Sphaerotilaceae; genus Roseateles; species Roseateles sp. P5_E8. The sequence goes on from NZ_JBGCUM010000027.1 coordinate 57,960, forward strand.
CATGTCACCGGCGTCGAGCTGCACATTGAACAGCCGCGCGCTCTTGGCCGGGATGGGGTCGCCGGACAGCACGTGATAGACCGTCAGCGTCGTCATGCAAGCGCCAATGCCCAGGGCCAGGGCCAGCACCATCAGCGCGCTGAGGCCCTTGGAGGCGAGGATGTTGCGCCAGGCGAGTTCGAGGTAGTAGAGGAACATCAGCGGTTCTCCAGAAGGGAGTTCACGGCGGCCAGTTCGGCGTCGCCGAGCGAGCCGGCGGCCTGGTGCAGGGCCAACAGGGCCAGCACATGGCGGTGGCGGGCCTGGGTCTGGGCGTTCTGCGCGCCGGCCAGGGTCTGGATGGCGAGCAGCAGGTCGGTGGTGCTGCGCGTGCCCAGCGTCAGGCCGGTGCGCGTGGCTTCCAGCGCGCGCTCGGCGGCGGCCACGGCGACCTGGGTGGACTGCAGCTGCGCCCCACCCTGGCTGACGGCCAGGTGCTCGTAGCGCACCTCGCGCAGCACGGCGCGGCGGCCAGCTTCGAGCTGCTCGCGGGCGGCGTCACGCTGGAAGCCGGCGCGGTCGGCGGCGGCAGCAACTGAGCCGCCGGCGAACAGCGGCACGGTCAGGCGCAGCGCGACCTGCGTGGGCGTGCGGCCGGCGTCCAGCGGCGGTATTCCATCGCCGCGCAGGCGCTGCGTGTCCACACCCAGGCTCAGCGTCGGCAGATGGCCGGCGCGGGCGGCGGAGATGCGCTGCTCGCTGGCCTGCACGTCGAGCTGCAGCGCGCGCAGTGCCGGGTTGGCGGCTTCGGCGCGGCGTGCCCAGGCCTCGGCGTCTTCGGGCAGCGGCTGGGCGGCGAGCGCCTTGCGCAGCGGCTGCAGCGCGGGCGGCGTGGTGCCGGTCAGCTGGGCCAGCGCCTCGCCGGCATCCGCCACGGCGGCTTCGGCGGCCAGCGTGCCGGTGCGGGCCAGCTCGCGGTAGGCGCGAGATTGGTCGGCCTCGACCTGGGCCGACAGCCCAGCCTTGAAGCGCGTGTCGGCCTCGCTGACCTGGCGCGCGAAGGCCTCCTCGTTGGCGCGCGCGGTGGCGAGCTGGGCCTGGGCCGACAGCAGGCCGAAATAGGCCTCGGCGACGCGTTGGCGCGCGCCCTGCTCGGCGGCGGCCAGGCGGGCGGCCTGGGCCGAGGCCTGGCTGCGGCCGGCGTCCCAGGTGCGCAGCGCGGCGAGGTCGACCAGGGTCTGGCTGAGGCTGCTGGTGGTGCTGTTCCAGCGGTTGCCGCCGGTCTCGCGCTGTTCGCTGCTTTGCAGCTGCCACTGCGGCAGCAGCGCCGCGCGCGCCTCGCGAGCCGAGGCCTCCTGCGCGCCGCTCAATGCGGCAGCCTGGCGCAGCAACGGGTCGGCCGCGCGGGCCTGGGCCCAGACCTGCAGCAGGTCGTCGGCGCGGGCGGCCGTCGTGGCGCAAAGCACCACGAGCAGCAGGAGCTTGGCTGAGTTCAAGCGGCCAGCTCCGCAGTCAAGTCGACCACTTGACCGTCGATGACGTGGACGTTACGTTGCGCTCGCGCGGCCAGTTGCGGGTCGTGCGTGACCATGACGATGGTGGCGCCGTCACGGTGCAGTTCTTCCAGCAACTCCATGACGCTGCGCGCCATCGCGCTGTCGAGGTTGCCGGTGGGCTCGTCGGCCAGCAGCAGGCGCGGCTCGCCGGCGAGGGCCCGGGCAATGGCCACGCGCTGTTGCTGGCCACCGGACAGCTCGGCCGGGTAGTGCCGGCCGCGCGCCGACAGGCCGACGCGGGACAGCGCATCGGCCGCACGCTTCTTGCGCTCTGCGGCGCTGAAGCCACGGTAGCGCAGCGGCACTTCGATGTTGTCGAGGACGTTCAGGTCCGGGATCAGGTTGAAGGCCTGGAAGATGAAGCCGATCTTTTGGTTGCGGATGCGCGAGCGCTCGCCGTCGCCCATGCGGCTGACGTCGATGCCGTCCAGCTTGTAGCTGCCGCCGCTGAAGGCTTCGAGCAGGCCGGCGATGGTGAGGAAGGTCGTCTTGCCGGAGCCGGACGGGCCGGTCACTGCGACGAATTCGCCCTCGTTCACCGTGAGGTTGAAGTCGCGCAGGGCGTAGGTCTCGACCATTTCGGTGCGGTAGACCTTTTGGAGTTTTTCCATCTGGAGCATTGGGGTGTTCCTGTCGTTTTAGTCGCGCTTGCTTAGTGGCAAGGTGCCGGGAGTCCCGCCCGGCGGCGGGGTAACTTTCTTCTGCGGGGCCAGAAGAAAGTCACCAAAGAAGAGGCCCTGAACCGCACACGATCGCGGCGCCGCCATCAGCGGCGCGCGAAAACGTCCGGTGGCAATGCGCCTAGACGCGACCCGCTGCGCTCTCGCTGCTGTCCTTGTGAAGAGCGCCATGGCGCGCCACTTCAAGCCGCCTAACGCCGGCTGCACGCCGGGCTCACCAGGGATACCGCGTCGCTGGGGCGACGCCACCGAGGTGCTGGCAGTGATCGCGTCGCCCGAGCGACGCTGTCTTTGCATTTCTCGTGAGCACGGCGTGCAGCCGCGCGTTAGGCGGGCTGAAGCGGCGATGAGTGAGGCTGGTGACAAGGACAGCAGCGAGAGCGCAGCGGTTCGCGTCTGCCCACTCAAAGAGCGGCTGTTGCACGGCGCAGCTCGTGCATGTGGTGCTGGTGTGCGGTTCAGGGCCTCTTCTTTGGTGACTTTCTTCTGGCCCCGCAGAAGAAAGTTACCCGGCCGCCGGGACGGACTCCCGGCAATGCAGCGATCAGCAGCAACCATCGCAAAAGCAACCCGGTCAACCATCACGTCCAAACCTCAATCCGCAATCAGAACGCGATCCGCGCTCTTGAAGCCGTCCGCCCCGGAGATCACCACACGGTCGCCGGCAACCAACCCCGACAAAACCTCGACCCGATCCAGCGAGCGCGCGCCAAGCTTGACGGCGACCTTCTCCGCCACCCCGCCCCGCACCACATACGCATAGCTCCCGCCCCCTTCATCCACGAAGCTGCCCCGCGCCACCCCCAGCACCTTGTCTCGCCTATCCAGCAGCACCCGCACCGACAGCCGCTGGTTCTGCCGCAACTGCTCCGGCTGCTTGCCGTCAAACCGCAGCCGCGCCGCCACCTCGCCATTCACGACCTCGGGCGACACGGAACTCACCAACCCAGCCCAACGCTGCCCGTTGCCCGAGATCTCCCCCGGCATCCCCGGCTGCAACTCGCGCGCAAAGCTCTCGGCCACCTGCATCTGCACCTCCAGCGCCGACAGGTCGATGACCGACAGCAGCTTGGCGTCGCGGGCGACGTTGGTGCGGTCGGCGATGAAGAGCTGGCCCACCTGGCCGTCCACCGGCGAACGCACGGCCAGCTCGCCCACCTGGCGTTCCAGGTCAGCCACCATCAACTGCTGGCGAGACAAGGCACTCTTCTTGGCCTGCACGTCCAGCGCCAGGCTGTCGGTCTTCAGGCCGCGCAGGCCCTGGGCCTGATCAAGCGCGAGCTTCGCCTTGGCCAGCGCATCCTGGGCGCGCTCGACCTGCATGCGCGCCGTCGCGCCGGCCTCGAAGGCCTGGGTCTGGCGGGCCAGGTCGTTCTGCGCGGTCTGCTGGTCGATGCGGGCGTTCTCGAAGGCGCTCTGCAGCGCCGCCGCCTGCTGGCGGGCGTCGACCTCGGCGCGGGCCAGGTCGGCGCGCAGGGCGTCGACATTGCTGCGCTCCTGGGCGAGGCGGTTGGTCAGCTCCGGCGAGTCCACGCGGGCCAGTACCTGGCCCAGCTTGACGGGGTCGCCCGCCCGCACCACCAGCGCCACGGTGCCGGCACCCTGGGCGTAGAGCGTCGGGCTCTGCGCGGCGACGACGCGGCCCTCGCCGGCCACGTCACGCGTCAGCGGCGCGATGTCGACGGTGGCGATGCTCAGGCGCGCGGCGCTGACGGCGGCGTCGGCCGACAAGGCCTGGCGGATGCGCCCGCCGGCCAGCCAGGCCAGCAGGGCGAGGGCAGCCACGCCGCCCGCCAGCAGCAGCGGCCAGCGGCGGCGGCGGGAGGCAAGGGGGCGGTCCTGCTCGGAGGTGTCACGAAAGCCGGTGTTCATGCCCGGTATTTCGCAAGCCCTGTGCCAGGGGCCGGCACGTTATGAATCAAACACTTGGCGCGGCGAGCACTGTCCGCGGACAGTGGCCGGACAGTCCGGGCGGCCGTGACGCCCTTGCCTGCGGCCGGGCCGAGAATGCCGGCATGCCCCTGCGCCACATGGAATTCCTGGCCGCCACGCGGCGCCACCCCTCGGCCATCCTGCTGATCGTGCAGCTCGCCGGCCTGCTGCTCTACCCGCTGCTGGAATCGACACGCGCCGGCCCGGTCGCGTTGAGTGCCTTCGGCATCACGGTGCTGGTGTTCACGACCGGCATGGTGCGCCGCACGCCGGGCCTGACGTGGCTGAGCGTCTGCCTTGCCCTGCCTGCCATCGTCATGCTGCTGTTGCAGACGCAGCCGGACATGCAGTGGCTGCAGCCCTGGTCGGCCGCGCTGGAAGCGGTGTTCTATTTCTACGCCGCCGCCAGCCTCGTCGCCTACATGATGGGCGACATGCACGCGACGACCGACGAGCTGTTCGCCGCCGGCGCCACCTTCACGCTGCTGGCCTGGGGCTTTGCCTACAGCTTTGTCGTGCTGCAGTACCTGCAGCCGGGCAGCTTCCTGGCGGCCACCCAGCCCGAGCAGCCGCGCAGTTGGACGGAGCTGATGTTCCTGAGCTTCGCGCTGTTGTCCAGCACGGGCATCGGCGATGTCATTCCGGTGCGGCCGCTGGCGCGCGCCGTGGCCAGCCTGGAGATGCTGGTCGGCGTCATGTACCTGGCTGCCGTCGTGTCACGCCTGATCGGCCTCACCCTGCTGCGCCGCGCTGATTGATCACCCGATGAGCCACAACCCCACCACCATCGCCGACCTGGCCGACTTCACCGTCCTCATCGACGTGCGCTCGCCTGCCGAGTACGCGCTGGACCATCTGCCCGGCGCCATCAACTGCCCCGTGCTGGACGACGAGGAGCGCCGCATCGTCGGCACGACCTATGTGCAGGTCTCGGCCTTCGAGGCGCGCAAGATTGGCGGCGCCATGGTGGCGCGCAACATCGCCAAGCATCTGGACGAGCTGTTCCGCGACAAGCCCCGGGACTGGCGCCCCCTCGTCTACTGCTGGCGCGGCGGCATGCGCAGCGGCAGCTTCGTCAACTGGCTGCGCCTGGTCGGCTGGGACGCGCAGCAGCTCAAGGGCGGCTACAAGGCCTGGCGCGCGCATGTCATCGAACAGATCGCCGCGCGCGCGCCGCAACTGGACCTGCGCGTGCTGTGTGGCCCCACGGGCAGCGCCAAGACCCGCGTGCTGCAGGCGTTGGCGGACCTGGGCGAGCAGGTGCTGGACCTGGAAGACCTTGCCGCCCATCGCGGCTCAGTGCTGGGCGGCATGCCCGGACGGCCACAGCCGTCGCAGAAGGGCTTCGAGACGCAGCTGATGCGGGCCCTGGTCGGCTTCGACTTGGGCCGCCGCGTGTGGATCGAGGCCGAGAGCCGGCGCATCGGCCGCATCACGGTGCCGGAGCCGCTGCTGCAGCGCCTGCGCGCCAGCCCCATCATCGAGATCGCCGCCACGCCCGAGGCGCGGCTGGCCTATCTGCTGCGCGACTACGCCTGGCTGGGCGACGACCCGCAGGGCCTGGCGGACAAGCTGGGGTCGCTGCGCGAGCTGCTGCCCAAGGAGGTGCTGGCGCAGTGGCAGGCCTGGGCGCTTGAGGGCGCTTTGCCGCCGCTGTTCGAGGCGCTGATGGAAAGGCACTACGACCCGCTCTACGCCCGCTCACAGGGCCATCACTTGCAGCGGCTGGAGGGCGCGCAAAGCTTGGCGTGCGACGACTTGTCGGACGCCGGCATTGAAGCCCTCGCCCAGCGAATTGCTAGCGCGCCAACGCGCGCCGGGTGAGGTAGCTCAGCGCATCCACCAACGCGACCAGCCCCAGCATCGCGATCAGCACGGTCGCCGTCTTGCCCATCTGGAACAAGCCCATGTGAAAGGCCAGCAACTGGCCCAGCCCGCCGGCGCCGACGACACCGAGGATGGCCGCGGCGCGGATGTTGTTCTCCCAGCGGTAGAGCGCGTAGGAGATCAGCTGCGGCAGCGCCTGCGGCAAGGTCGCGTAGAGGAACACGCGCAGCGGGCCGACGCCCTGCGAGCGCAGCGCGGCGGCCGACGCCTGCGGGGCGTTCTCGATGACTTCGGCAAACAGCCGGCCGAGCACGCCCGTGGTGTGCAGCGCCAGCGCCAAGGTGCCTGCGAAGGGCCCCAGGCCGGCCGAGATCAGCAGCAGCGTGGCCCAGACGAGTTCGGGCACTGCGCGCAAGGCATTGAGCAATAGCCGGGTCGGCGCGCGCGCATGCGCCGGGTCGCCGTCATGGCTGCGGCTCGCGGGCAGCGCCAGCAGCAAGCCGCCCGCCGCCGCCAGCAGCGTGCCCAGCGCCGACATCGCCAGCGTCTCGAAGGACGCCGACACCACCTTGCGAACGAAGGCGGCGGATAGGTCGGGCGGGAAGAACTCGCCGATGAAGCGGCCCATGCTCTGCGCCGCCTCCAGCGACAGGAAGGCCGCCCATTGCAGGTCCAGGCTCCAGAAGCTAAAGGCCACCAGCGCGACCAGCCCGACGCTGAACCACAGCGCCGTGCTGCGCGCATGGAACAGCGGCGGTGGCAGCCGGTAGGGCGTGTTTGCAGCTGCGCGCTTCATGCCAAAGCCCGCCTCAGCCACGCGCTGGTTTTGTCCGCCAGCGCCACCAGCGCGACGAACACCAGCAGCATCGTCGTCACCTCGCCGCCGGCGAACATCTTGGTGGAGTTGTCGAGCTGCTGCCCCAGGCCGCCCGCGCCAACGAAGCCCAGCACCACCGACGAGCGGATGGCGCACTCCCAGCGGTAGACGGTGTAGGACGTCAGCTCCGCCGCGTTCTGCGGCAGCAGGCCATAGGCAAAGGCCTGCAATCGGCTGCCGCCATTGGCCAGCAGGTTGCGCGTCGCGCTCGTCTCGCCGCTCTCCAGGATGTCGCCATAGACCTTGCCCAGCATGCCGCCATAGGTCAGCGCAATGGCCAGCACGCCGGCCGTCGGCCCTAAGCCCACCACGCGCACGAAGATCAGCGCCCAGACCAGTTCGGGGATGCTGCGCAACAGCACCAGCGCCCAGCGCAGGGCCTGCCGCAGCGCCGCCGGCAGCGGCGCCATGCGGCCGGACAGCGCCGAGATGGACAGCACGCGCGTCGACATCAGCGTGGCCGGCAGCGCGATGACCAGGGCCAGCGTGATGCCGGCCGTCGCGATGGCCACGGTGCGCCAGGTCTCGCGCGCCACCAGCCACAGAAAGTCGCTGCCCGTGGCCGGCGGCAGGGAGGCGGCGAGGAAGCGCCAGGTCGGCTCGCGGCTCTCGGCGCTGAGCAACAGCCAGGGGCGGAACTCGGTGGCCACCAGCAGCGGCCACAACAGCACCAGCCCGGCGCCCATCCAGAACATGCGGCCCAGCCAGGCCGGGTCGCGCTGCGGTGGCGACGTCATCGCGGTCACCGGCAGTGCATCGTCGCGGGCGGCGATGCGGTCGGCGGCAGAGGCGATGCAGCGGGCGCGGTCAGCTCATCCTCGTGCTGCGCGTAGAGCTTCAGCAGATGGTCGCGGCCCACCTGCGGCGCGGGCAGGTCGAAGGCGACCGTGCCGTCGCGCAGGCCGACGATGCGGTCGAAGTGGGCCAGCGCGGTGTCGACCTGGTGCATGGTCGCCATCAGCGTGATGCCGCGTTCGCGCGCCACCGCGATCAGCGCCTGGATGGCCTGCTCGGAGCGGGTCGGGTCCAGTGCCGACAGCGGCTCGTCGATCAGCCACAGCGTGGCCGGCGACAGCAGCGCGCGCGCCAGCCCGACGCGCTGGCGCTCGCCGCCCGAGAGCCGGTCAACGCGGGCAAACAGCTTCTCCGCCAGGTCGAAGCGCTCGAGCGCCGCGTGCGCGCCGGCAATGTCGACGGGATAGAACAGCGAGCGCAGGCTGGTGGCTAGGCTCCACGCCGGCAGTCGGCCCGCCAGCACGGCGGTGACAACGCGCTGCCGCGGCGGCAGCGGCGGCGTCTGCGGCGCCATGAAGAGCCGGCCACGCTGGCGCTGCAAGGCAGACGTGCGCAGCGACCAGGGGTCGACGGCGTCAAGCAGCAGCTCGCCCCGCGAGGGCTTCAGCGCGGCGGCGGCGACCTGTAGCAGCGTCGTCTTGCCCGCACCCGAAGGCCCAATGACGGCCACCTGCTCGCCGGCACGCAGGGCCAGGCTCACACCCCGGAGCGCGCTCGTGCCTTTGGGCGCTGCCGGGTGCCGCGCATGCACGGCTTGCAGGTCCAGATTCATCGGCTCACAACAGACCAGCGCTCTTGGCGGCGGCTTCGATGTTCTTGTAGTTCTCCGGCTTCGTCGGCACGAAGCGCGTTGCGCGTTGCAGCTCCAGGATCTGCTTGCCTTCGGGCGTGCTCTTGTCCAGCGCGAGGAAGGCCTGGGCAATCTTGTTGCGCAGGGCCTCGGGCATGGCGGCGCTGACCGACCAGTTGTAATCGTAGTAGGGCGGCGTCGTGAAGAACACGCGCACCTTGTCGGTGTCGACCTTCTTGTCGGCCACCAGCTTCTCCCAGACCGAGATGTTCAGAGCGCCCGCCTGCACCTTGCCGGCAGCCACTGCAGCGACGGTCGCGTCGTGCGCGCCGCTGTAGGCCACGCGCTTGAAGTCCTTGTCGGGGTCCAGGCCGGCGCCGAGCAGCACGCTGCGCGGCATCAGGTGGCCGCTGGTGGAGCTTTGCGAGCCGAAGCTGACGTCCTTGCCCTTCAGGTCGGCCAGCGTCTTGATGGCCGGGTCGGTCGTGATGAAGACGGACTTGAAGCGCTCGTCCTCCTCGCGTTGCACCAGCGGGATGACCTTGCCGCCCGAGCGCGCCGAGGCCTGCACGTAGGTGAAGCCGCCGAACCAGGCCAGGTCGACCTTGCGGTTGATGAGCGTCTCGACCGCTGCGGCGTAATCGGTGACGGGTGTGAACTCGACCTTCATGCCGAGCTTGGCTTCCAGGTACTTGACCAGCGGCTCGGCCTTGCGCGCCAGCTCGGTCGGCGATTCATCGGGGATGGCGGTGACGCGTAGCACCTGCTGGGCCTGCGCGGCAGCACCCAGCGTCAGGAAAAGGCCGGCGATCAGTGACTTGCGAAGCAGTTGCAGCATGGTGGGGGATGGGGAGTGAACCGGGGAGCGGAATTAGACCCGCTAAATGCGACGCGGGGATACTGGGCGGCCTGCCCTGGAGACCCCTCGATGACCGCCACCACCCCGCTGGGCCCACGCCTGACTTCCCTGTCGCACGGCGGCGGCTGCGGCTGCAAGATCGCGCCGGGCGTGTTGAGCGAGATCCTCAAGCACACCGCCAAGATGCCCATGCCGCCGCAGCTGCTGGTCGGCATCGCGACGGCGGACGACGCGGCCGTCTACCAGCTCACCGACGAGATCGCGCTGATCGCGACCACCGACTTCTTCATGCCCATCGTCGACGACCCCTTCGACTTCGGCCGCATCGCCGCCACCAACGCCATCAGCGACGTCTATGCCATGGGCGGCAAGCCCATCATGGCGCTGGCGCTGGTCGGCATGCCGATCAACGTACTGTCGACCGAGGTCATCGCCCAGATCCTGGCCGGCGGCGAGGCGGTCTGCCGCGAGGCCGGCATTCCGATTGCGGGCGGCCACACCATCGACTCGGTCGAGCCCATCTACGGTCTGGTGGCGATGGGTGTGGTGCACCCCAAGCGCGTCAAGCGCAACGCCGATGGGCGGGTGGGCGACCGCCTGGTGCTGGGCAAGCCGCTGGGCGTGGGCGTCATGTCGGCCGCGCTCAAGAAAGAGCGCCTGTCCGCTGAGGGCTATGCGCAGATGATCGCGACGACGACACAGCTGAACACGCCCGGGCCCGATCTGGCCGCGCTGGAAGGCGTGCATGCGCTGACCGACGTGACAGGCTTTGGCCTGGCTGGCCACGCGCTGGAGCTGGCCCGCGGCGCCGGGGCAACGGTCGCCATCGACTGGGCGCGCGTGCCGCTGCTGCCCGGTGTGCGCGAGCTGGCTGAGCAAGGCCTGGTGACGGGCGCGTCCGGGCGCAACTGGAGCGGCTATGGCGCGGAGGTGAAGCTTCCCGAGGGCTTCCCAGCCACGGAACTCGCCCTGCTGACCGACCCGCAGACCAGCGGCGGCCTGCTGGTGTCCTGCGATGCCGACGCGGTGGCCGACGTGTTGGCGGTGTTCCGCGCGCACGGTTTCAGCTCGGCGACCGAGATCGGCGAAGTCATCGCCGACCAGGGCGCCGAGGCGCGGCTGGCCGTGCGTTAGGCGCCAGTCGCCACGAGGAAGAAATACGCCAGCACGGCCAGGGCCACACACAGGGCGAAGGGCGAGATCGGGATTCGAATCATGGTCATCTCCCAGCGGTCGGCCACGCGGCTTAGAAACAGACTTCAGGCGCGCATCAGCTTGTCCGCATAACGCCAAGTTTGCGGGGCTTGAGGAAACACTGTTGCCAGTGCGGTTTCCGACAGGCCGAGGTGGCGTTGCAGCAGCGGGCTGAGCACCTGGCGAAAATCGGTGGCCACGGCCAGGTCGCGGCCGTCAGCCAGGGCACTCTTGTCCAGGCCGGGCCAGTCGCCCAGCACCTGCCCGCCGGCCACCGGGCCGCCCAGCAGCCAGATGACATTGCCACGGCCATGGTCGGTGCCGCCATTGCCGTTCTGGCGCAACGTGCGGCCGAACTCGCTGACGACGACGATGACGGTGTCCTTCAGCGAATCGCCCAGCCCCACGCTGAGCGCGTCCAGGCCCTCGCCCAGGCTGGCCAGGCGGTTGGCGAGCTGGCCGCGTGCGGCGCCCTGGTTGACGTGGGTGTCCCAGCCGCCCACGGCGGTGAATGCGAGCTGGGTGTGGGCGTCCTTGCGGATCAAGGTGCCCAGGCGGCGCGCGTCGGCGGCGAAGCTGCGGGCAGACGGGGCACCGGCATCGGCGCTCGGGTCCATGGAGCGCTCGCCCGGCGCCATGCCCGAGGCCATGCTGCGCGCCATTTCGCCGCGGCCCTCGGTGGTGTCGCGCAGCGTGCTGCTGAGCTGGGCGTCACTGGCGTAGAGCTTGGCCAGGCCGGCCTGCATCTCGGGGTTGTCGATGGCGCGGCGCTGCATCGCGTTGGGGCCCAGGCCCAGGCTGGCGACGCTGGCGGTACCGGCAAAGATGCGCGGCGGCGTGCTGCCCTGGCTGATGGCGCGGGTGGGCGCCGGTTCGCCGGGCAGGGCCGTGAGCAGGCGATTCAGCCAGCCATCGGGCGTGGACTTGCGGCCGGGCGTGCCGGATTCGAGGTAGTCCTGGGCGTCGAAGTGGGAGCGCGTCGGGTCCGGCGAGCCACTGGCGTGCACGAAGGCCAACTGGCCGCCGTCCCAGTGGCGCTTGAGCGGGCTGAGCGACGGATGCATGCCGAACATCGAGTCGAGCTTGATGAGGCCATCCTCGGCGCCGGGCGCGGGAATCGCGATCTGCGGCCGGCTGGATGCATATTCGCGCTCGCCGTAGGGCGCGACGACGGACAGGCCGTCCACCGCGCCGCGCAGCATGACGACGACAAGCTTCTTCTGTGCACCGCCCTGGGCGCGCACGAGGGATACGGGCAGGCCGCCCAGCGTGAATGCACCGAAGTGCAGGAGTTGGCGTCGCAGCATGACGGCTACCTCTTCATGAAATCGGGACTGGCCAGCAGCAGGGCGACCTGCTGGCCGGCGGGCTCGGCCGCAAGCGTGCGGCGCGTCGGTTCGCTGAGCGCAGCACCCAGCGTCAAGCTGAGCCTCTCGGCGTTGACGCCGCTGCGCTGCCCTAACGTCGTAGCGAGCTGCACCCGCTGCGTCAGCGCCTCGGGGTTGCGCCAGGCGGTGGCGGTGTTCTTGTAGCCATCGGGCGTCTGGGCGCCGTACAGCGGCTGGCCGGCCTGGGCCAGCGAGGCGGTCAGCAGTTGCGGGTTGAGCAGCGGCAGGTCCAGGGCGCGCATGCTGGACAGCAGGTACTGATAGGGCGTCTTGAACTTGGCCTGGTAGGCCTCGCGGCTCCAGAACTCGTCGGCGCGGATCAGCGTGCGCGTGAACTCGCGCAGGTCGCCGCCGCTGGCCTTGAAGGTGTCGGCCAGCTTCTGCACGAGGCTCTCCGGCGGCTTGTCGGCGACGAAGGCCTGGGCGAACTTGTGCGCCAGGTGTCGGGCCGTGGCCGGATGGGCGGCCAGCACGTCCAGCGCCCGCGTGCCTTCTCCCTGCCCGCTGCCGGCCACCGATTGGCCGAGCCAGGTCTTGCCACCGCTGTCGTGGCGGCGCGGGTTGAACTCGAAGACGTCGCCAGAGGTGCTGCGCTGGTCGACGCCCCAGCCGGTCAGCATGCGCGCCAGCTCGGTCACGTCGCGCTGGGTGTAGCCGCCGTCCACGCCCAGCGTGTGCAGCTCCATCAACTCGCGGGCGTAGTTTTCGTTCAAGCCACTGGCGCGCTGCGGGTTGGGCGCGGCGCGGCGCGGCGCGTAGCCAGGGGCCACGCTCTGCGCGTTGTCCAGGTACACCAGCATCGCCGGGTGCCGGGCCGTGGCGCCCAGCATGTCGCGAAAGCGGCCCAGCACATGGGGGCGGATGGCGTGCTGCTCGTAGTCCGCCACCAGCACGCCCACGGGGCCCTTGCCGGCGAAGACGTTGAAGTGGTTGAACCAGAACTCGGTCAGCACCTCTTCCAGCTGGGCCGGGCTTTGCATCGCCCGGGCCAGACGCGCCGTGGCGGCCTGCTGCACGAGGGGCCGCACCTTCTCGCGCACGGCGTTCAGCGCATCGGCGCTGGGAGTCTCGCCCTTGGCCTGCTCGCGCCGCGCCTCGCGGGCCGCCTTCACGGCCTCGCGGTAGCGGCTCAGCAGTTCGCCCTGGCTGAGCTTGAGCACCTCCAGGCCGGCCAGGCGCTCGCTCAAGGCGGCCGGCTGCGGCAGGCGGCGCGGCTCCAGTTGCTCGGTGAGAAAGCGCTCCAGCCACTTGTCGGCGCCCTGCTCGGCAACGGCCGCCGCATCGGCCGGGCGCGGGCCGTAGCCCAGGCGGTTGAGCGCATGCAGCGCGCGTTCGTCGGCGCTCAAAGCCAGGGACGGGCCAGTCGCGGCCTGGCTGCGGCGGCTCAGCAGCGACAGGCCCATCAGGGCGGCGGCGCTGCCCAGCATGAAGCGGCGGTTCTTGTTCATCGGCCAAGCATCCCGCCGAACACGCAAGGCCGTGTGGCGCATGCGCAAAGATTTGTGTCAGGGTGCCGCCGCCCGCCGGTTCAAGGCCGCAGCGCCTGGGACTAACCCGCCTTGCCGGCCCCGCGGGCGATGAGCTTCCACTCGTCGCCTTGCTTCTGCCACACCATGAGGATGTACAGGTTCGTGGCCGTCTTGCTGCCATCGGCCACCAGCTCACGCTCGGCGACCCAGTTGTAGCGAACGATGGCGGTCGCGCCGACGATGCCGATCACCGGGTTGCGGAACTCCAGCGACAAATACCTGGCCTTGCCAGACGTGGCGCTCGCGACGAAGGTGGCACGGTCTTCAACGTTGCCGTTCGAATGCCCGTAGCTCAACTCCGGCGCGCTCAGCGCCATCAAGGGGCCGGCATCGGACGCCGCCTGGGCGCGCCGAAAGGCTTCGAGGCTGCGCGCGACGGCGTCTTCGTCGCTGCCGGCACGGGCCGGCAGCGAGGCCAGTGCGGCAGCGCCGACCGCGAGAGCAAGAAGGTGGCGACGGGGCGCGGTCATGTCTGTCTCCTGTTTGCGGCGGGCCGCATTGTCAGGCGACGGATCCCGGCTCCCCCAGCCACCTCTCCACGCTGCGCAGCGTCGCCGCCACATCCAGCGGCTTGGACCAGAAACCGTCAAAGCCGCCACGCCGGGCCAGGTTGGCGGCGACGTCTTCGGCTTCGGCCGTGACCAGCAGGGCCGGCACGGTGGCGGACAGACCGGCCTCGCGCAACTGGGTCAGCAGTGTGTCGCCGTCCACGTCGGGCAGGTGCAGGTCGCACAGCAGCAGGTCGACGCGATGTTCGGCCACGAAGCGCCGCGCCTCGGCGCCGCTGCGGGCCACCTGCATGTGGCAACCGGGCCGCAGTTCCAGGATGCCCTGCATCAGCAGCGCGTTGACGGGGTCGTCCTCGACGTAAAGCACCACGCGGATGGCCATGTCGTCGCTCGGCTCAGCCACCGTGCCGCAGGCACTGGCAGGACGGCAGCGAGGAGGTGCAAGGGGATGGGATCATTTTTGGAAGACGAGATTGCGTGTTGTGATTATCAAATTTATTGATAACAACAAACGACGTCTGCCCTCATTCGGGGTGTCGCCCCTGGCTTTTGCCAAATAGTGCGCTCAGGCGCTGCGCTGTGCGCCCAGGTCGAGCAGGCCTTGCGCGACGGCCGCCCAGCCGGCGGCCTGCGGCGCCGCGCTGAACGCCGCCGCAGCAGCCGCGTCTTCCAGCGCTCGTGCCTGGGCGGCTAGGCCGGGGTGGCCAATCAGCTCCAGCACGGCCTTGAGGCCATGGGCCACGCGGCGCAGCGCAGCGGCGTCAGCGGCCGCAACGGCGGCGTCGCCCTGGGCGATGTCGTCGGCAAAGCGCAGGATGCAGCCGGCGCGAAAGCTTTCGAACATCGCGCGGTCGCCGCCGAAGTGTTGCTGCACCGCGTCGTCTGCCTCCGCCGTGGACCACGGCGCCGTGCCACCACCCAGCAGTTCGGCGATGGTGTCCAGCAACTCGGCCAGCGGCACGGGCTTGCGCAGCGTGCGGGCCACGCCGCGGGCGGCCAGCGCGAGGTGGCGGTCCTCGTGCACGCCAGCGCTGAAGACGACCCAGGGCGGCGCGCCGTCGGCCAGTGCCAGGCCCTCGGCCAGCAAGGTCTCGGCCGAGCCGTCGGGCAGCATCAGGTCGCTGATGACGAGCTGCCAGCCACCGGCCGCCAGTGCCATGCGCGCGTCGGCCAGCGTGCCCACGACGCTCACCGCGACCGCCGGTGCGGCGGCGTCATGGCCGGGCAATTCCTCCAGCGCCAGCTCGACGAAGCGCGCAATCGAAGCGTCGTCCTCGATGAGCAGCAGGCGCGCGGCCATGGAGTTCAGACGGCGCGCGCGCCCACCGCGTCGGCCAGCAAGGGCGGCAGCTCGGTGACCAGCGCCGTCTTGTGCACGACAGGCACGCCGTCCAGCGCGAAGCGGTAGGGCGCCCGCTGGGCTTCGTCAAGCGCGGTGACGACGATCAGCCGGCTGCGCGCGAACTGCGGGTGCGAGCGCAGGCTGGTGATGAGGGCCGCGCCATCGATGCCGGGCAGCAGGATGTCGATGAGCAGCACGTCGGGCTCCAGGCGCCCGGCCAGCGCCAGACCGGCGATGCCGTCAGAGGCGACGTGCAGATCGGCCCCCGGCAGCTCGCGCCTGACGATCAGGCTGATGAGGTTCTGGAAGTGCACCGAGTCCTCGATCAGCAGCAGCGTCAGCGGGCGCCCAAGCCCGGCCGCGGCCGGCACCGGAGCACCAGTCACCCCAGGCACCTCGCCACCGCGCGCCGCCAGCCAGCCGTCCAGGGAGCTGCGCAGAATGCGGCGGTGGCCGCCGGGCGTCTTCCAGGCCTGCAGCTCGCCGCGGTCCACCATCAACTGCACGGAGCGCACGGCCATGCCCAGCCGCTGGGCGGCTTCGGTGGTGGAGCAGGTATCAGGCGCAGTCATGGGGCGATTCACGCGAGACATTTTGCCGAATTTGGGGGCTGGTGCGGAGTTCGGCATATTTGATAAAAACGAGCGCATTCGACAATAAGGCCGAATCGGAGCTTCGCCATGCCTTTCCCCGCCACCCACAACCAACCCGAGACCCCCGTCGCCGCCTCTACAGTACCCCGGCCGACCGCCGCCGACGCGCAGCGGCAAACCGTGGACGGGGACGTGCGCGCCCACCGGGTGCGGCTGGGTCATCTGGCGGAGGCGCTGGCCCGCCACCTGGGGCTGGATGCCGACACCGCGCAGTTGCTGCGCCTGGCCGCGCCGCTGCACGACGTGGGCGAGACCGACCCCACCGCTGCCGCGTTCGAGCCGCCCTGGCCGCTGACGGCCGCCGAGGAGCGCCGCCGCCGCCAGGCCCAGCCGCAGCGCGGTGCGGACTTGCTGGGCGGCTCGCGCCTGCCGCTGTTCGCGCTGGCCGCCGAGATCGCGCTGCACCACCGCGAGCGCTGGGACGGCAACGGCTACCCGCGAGGGCTCAAGGGCAAGGCGATCCCGCTGTCAGCGCGTATCGTCGCGGTCGTGGACTATTTCGACGCCCTGACGATGCGCCGCCGCTTTCGCCCGGCGCGCGCCGACGACCGCGGCCTGGCCATGCTGGCCGAGCAGGCCGGCAGCGCCTTCGACCCCGAGATCGTCGCGGCCTTCGTGGCCCATGCGCCCGCGCTGATCGCGCTGCGCGACCGCATCGATCCCAGCGGGCCGGGCGGGGCCACGCCACCCCGGGCGGGCGCGTGAAACGGCTGGCCGCCGCCGCCCTAGCCGCCCTCATTTGCGCAGCGGCCATCGCTGCGCCGCCAACCGGCATTGCCCAGCGCGTGCAGGCCAGCGGCGAACTGCGCGTTTGCATCTGGCCCGACTACTACGGCGTCTCGCTGCGCCACCCGCGCACCGGCCAGCTCTCGGGCATCGACATCGACCTCTCCGCCGCCTTTGCCGCCGACCTGCACGCGGCGGTGCGCTACGTCGACTCGTCCTTCGCCACCATCGCAGACGACCTGCTGCAGGACCGCTGCGACGTGGCCATGTTCGCCGTCGGCCGCACGGCCCAGCGCGAGCGCCAGCTGCGCTTCAGCCGGCCCTATCTGGAAAGCGACATCTACGCCGTCACGACGCGCAGCAGCCGCGTCGTGCAGCAGTGGGACGACCTGGACAAGCCCGGCGTGCGCATCGCCGTGCAGGCGGGCACCTTCATGGAGCCCATCATGGCCGGGGCACTGAAGCGCGCTACCCTCGTCGTCGTGCGGCCGCCTGACACCCGCGAGCGTGAACTCGAGGCCGGCCGCGTGGACGCCTTCATGACCGACTACCCCTACAGCCGCCGCCTGCTCGACAGCGCCGACTGGGCCCGCCTCGTCGCGCCGCCCTCGGCCTTCTACGTGATGCCCTACGCCTACGCCGTGAAGCCGGGCGACGCGGCCTGGCTGAGCCAGGTGGACGAGTTCGTCAGCCGCATCCAGCGCGACGGCCGGCTGCGCGCCGCCGCCGAGCGGCACGGCTTGGGCGCCATCGTCAGATCGCGCTAGACATGGAGCCCCTCGCCCAGTCTCGCCACGCTGAACGCGGGCGATCCCGGTCGGTCCCCCGAGCAACTGTGTCTGGCGTCAAGCCCCAGAAGGGGTTTGAAGATGCTTGACAGCATCCCAAGTGGCTTGATCGCGCAACATGGCATTGATCACGGTGAGCAACTTGCGCATGCAGGCCACAAGGGCCACCTTCCTGGCCTTGCCGGCTGCGACCAGGCGTGCGTAGAAGACCTTGATCGCAGGGTTGTGAACGATCGCCGAGACCGTGGCCATGTACAGCACCGCGCGGACATCGGC
>NZ_JBGCUM010000028.1:0-75135 GCF_054177665.1 Roseateles sp. P5_E8
CCGTCACCAAGTACCGGCAGATGCTGAAGATTGATGCGGTGGACAGGCGACGCCGCGTGGCCTGACGTCGCGGCGCGTCAGCGCGGCGCCACTCTCCAGACCACGTTGCCGACGTCGTCGGCCACCAGCAGCGCGCCCTTGGCGTCGATGGCCACGCCCACCGGCCGGCCGCGGGCTTCGCCCTCAGGGCCGAGGAAGCCGGTCAGCACGTCGACCGGCAGGCCCTGTGGCCGGCCGTCCGCAAAGCGGACGTAGACAACCTTGTAGCCCGAGGCCGGCTTGCGGTTCCACGAGCCGTGCATGCCGATGAAGACGCCGCCCGGTGCCGCGCCCGCCAGTGCCGCCGGCAGCGGGCTGTTGCCCGCCGCAGCCAGGCCCAGCGCGGCCACGTGCGCGCCCAGCGCGTAGTCCGGCGCGAGCGCGCGGGCGACCAGGTCCGGCCGCTGCGGCTCGACCCGTGTGTCCACATGCGGGCCGTACCAGCTGTAGGGCCAGCCGTAGAAGGCGCCGTCGTGCACGGCGGTCAGGTAGTCGGGCACGAGGTCGCTGCCGATCTCGTCGCGCTCGTTGGCCACCGTCCACAGCAAGGTGGGGTTGTGGCTGCCAGGCCCGGGCAGCCAGGCCATGCCGTTGGGGTTGCGCAGGCCGGTGGCGAAGAGGCGCTTGGCTCCGGTGGCACGGTCGATCTCCCAGATGGCCGCGCGGCCTTCCTCGGCTTCCATGCCGTTCTCGGCCACGTTGCTGTTGGAGCCCACCGTCGCGTAGAGCTTGCGGCCATCGGGGCTGGCGATGAGGCTCTTGGTCCAGTGGTGGTTGCGGGTGCCGGCCGGCAGGTCGGTCAGCTTGCGGCCCGGGCCTGCGAGCCGGGTCTGCCCGGCGACGTAGGCGTACTCCAGCACCGCGTCGGTGTTGGCGACGTAGAAGCGGTCTCCCACCACGGCCATGCCAAAGGGCGAGTTGAGGCCCTGCACGAAGACCTCGCGCACCTCGGCGCGGCCATCGCCGTCGGCATCGCGCAGCAACGTGATGCGGTTGGCGCTGGGCGTCGCGGCGCCGGCGCGCTTCATGAACTGCTTCTGCACCCAGGCCTTGATGCCCTGGCCGTCATCCGGCCGCGGCGGCGCGTTGGTCTCGGCCACGAGCACGTCGCCGTTGGGCAGTACTTGCAGCCAGCGCGGGTGGTCGAGCCCGGTGGCGAAGGCCTGTACCTGCAGGCCGGCAGCGGGCAAGGGCGCCTGGGCATCCTTCCAAGGGCTGGGCTTGGCGACGTTGACAGTGGGCAGGAGCGACCGCTCCGGCTCCACCAGCGTGGGTCGGGGGCCGACATCGGCGTTGGCCGGCAGGCGGGCGCTGCCGCCGCAACCGGCGAGCGCGGCAAGAAGGGCGAGGATGATCGGAGCGTGAGGGTGCATGAGGGCGCCAAGGCAAGGGGCGTGCCCGCTTCATGTGGGATGCCGGGCACACCGTTTGCTGGTCCGACACCAAGCACCCTGCACGCAACGCCTTGGACAACACTGGCACCTGGCAGGTGTGGCTGACAAGAAAACCAAGGGCACCCGATGACCGAAGACCGCATCAATCAGGCCGGCTTGCACGGCCTGAGCCCATCGGAGACCCGCCAGCACGAAAGCGCCGCGACCCTGCAGGCCCTGCTGCACGGCGTCCGCGACTACGCCATCTACACCATCAACCCGCAGGGGCTCATCAGCTCCTGGCACCGCGGCGCCGAGCTGCTGAAGGGTTACTCCGCCGACGAGGCCGTGGGCATGCCCTTCGCCGCCCTCTTCACCGCCGAGGACCGCGAGTGCGGCCAGCCGGCGCTGGAACTGCGCGTGGCCGCCGAGCGTGGCGAGTACAAGGGCGAGGGTCAGCGCCTGCGCAAGGACGGCAGCCGCATCGACGTGGCCGTGGTGCTGACCGCGCTGCGCGGCCCGCACGGCGAGCTGCTGGGCTTCCTGAAGCTGACGCAGAACATCACCGCGCGCCGCGCCGAGGAGCGCGCCCGTGAGGAGGCGCTGCGCGCCTCGCAGGTGGCGCAGGCGGACGCCGAACGGGCCAGTCACCTCAAGGGCGAGTTCCTGGCCACGCTGTCGCACGAACTGCGCACGCCGCTGTCGGCCATCCTCGGCTGGGCGCATGTGCTGGAGCGCGGCGTGTTTGACGCTGACACGCTCAAGCACGGGTTGGATGCCATCTCGCGCAATGCTCGGCTGCAAGTGCAGCTGATCGAGGACCTGCTGGACATGACGCGCATCGAGTCCGGCCAGCTCCGCCTGGACAGCCAGCGCATCGAACTCGACGGCGTGCTCGCCACGGCCATCGACTCGGCTTTGCCCACCGTCACCGCGCGCGGTCTGGTGCTGAGCACCAGCTTCGGTGCCAGGAGCGGCTGCTGGGTCATGGGCGACGCCGCACGGCTGCAGCAGATCATTGCCAACCTGCTGGACAACGCCATCAAGTTCACGCCGCGCGGCGGGCGCATCGACGTATCGCTCAGCATTGTTGAGGGACAGGCCGTCATCACCGTCAGCGACAGCGGCAAGGGCATTGCGGCCGACTTCCTGCCCCACCTGTTCGAGCGCTTCCAGCAGCATGACGCGACGACGACGCGCCGCCACGGTGGCCTGGGCATCGGCCTGGCCATCGTGCGACAGCTGGTGCTGCTGCACGGCGGCGACGTGGTGGCCCGCAGCGGCGGCGAGGGGCAGGGCGCCACCTTCACGGTCAGGCTGCCCCTGCTGGCTGGGCTCGAGGCCGTTGCGCCGGCCCCTGCGCCTGGCGTGTCACTCAGTCGGCCGGGCGACACGGCGCTGGCCGGCGTGCATGTGCTGCTCATCGACGACGAGGCCGACGTGCGCGCCATCACCGCGCACATGCTGCGTGGGGCGGGCGCACGCGTGACCATGGCGTCCAACGCCGAGGACGGCCTGCAGCTGCTTCAGCAGGAGCCGCCCGCCGTGTTGCTGAGCGACATCGGCATGCCGGGGCAGGACGGCTACGAGCTGATCCGCCGCGTGCGCGCCTTGACGGCCGAGGCCGGTGGCCACACGCCCGCCGCCGCCTTCACGGCCTATGCGAGCCGGGAGGACAGCGAACTCGCACTGAGCGCCGGCTATCAGATCCACCTGGCCAAGCCGGTGGCGCCGCACACGCTGGTGGCCGCCGTCGCGCAACTCGCGGCAACGGCCACCTAGGGCCTGTTCAGGCCCTGGCTCAGTGGAAGAACAGATAGACCAGCAGCAACACGATGCCCGGAACGCCGAGCAGCCACGCGAGGAAGTACTTGCCCATGGTGAATCTCCTGAAAAAGTGGTGATGACTCAAGCATCGGTGCGACCGATGTGCACGGGGAGCAGACGATGCCCGGCGACCGCGTAGGACGGTCGGCATTGAGATGCGCCGTAGGACTTCACCCACCGTCTGATGGGGCACGCTCCGGCGCTGCCGGCGCTAAGCCGGGCCTACGCTGAAGTCAGACCGTTAGGCATCCCGCCTTGACGGCAAGCGCATAGGAGCACGACATGAACAGCGACCAAGTGAAGGGCAGCGTCAAGGACGTCGCCGGCAAGGTGCAACGCAAGGTGGGCGAAGCCATCGGCAGCACCGATCAGCAGGTCAAGGGCGCCGCCACGCAGATCGAAGGCAAGGCCCAGAAGGCCGTGGGCAATGTCAAGGAAGCCTTCAAGGACACGCACGCGACGACTCGCAAGATCTGACCCTGCCACCCCTGGCCATCCCAAGGCCGCCGCAGCCCGCCCCGGGCCGGCGGCTTTTTCCATACCGACTTCTCCATCCGGAGGCCCGCATGAATACCACCCCCTCTTCTTCCCTTCGCCGCGTCGGCGTCGTGGCGCTTGCCGCCGCGCTCGCCTTCACGGCCGGCTGTTCGTCCATGAGCGAGCGTGAGCGCGGCACCGCCCAGGGCGCCGGTGCCGGCGCCGTGGCCGGTGCCGTCATCGGCTCCATGACTGGCGGCAGCACGGGTCGCAGCGCGGCCATCGGTGGTGTCGTCGGCGCGGTGGCCGGCAACCTGTGGTCCAAGCACATGGAGGACAAGCGCGAAGCGCTGGCCCGCGCCAGCCAGGGCACCGGCGTTGAGGTCGCACGCACCGACGACAACCGTCTCAAGCTCAATGTGCCCAGCGATGTGTCGTTCGACACCGGTCGCGCGGACATCCGGCCGCAGATGCGCCCCGTGCTGGATGAGATTGGCCGCAACCTCGACGCCAACGTGCGCGTGACCGTGGTCGGCCACACCGACAGCACGGGCAGCGACCAGATCAACGACCCGCTGTCGCGCGAACGCGCGCTGGCCGTACGCGACTATCTCGGCGCCCGCGGCGTCTCGTCCTCGCGCGTCAGCATCACGGGGCGCGGCTCGCACGAGCCGGTGGCGAGCAACGACACCGACGCCGGCCGCGCGGCCAACCGACGCGTGGAGATCTTTCTGTCGGAGCCCGGCACCTCGGGCTGATGCCCTGAGCGGGGATTCCTAGGATGCGCAGTTGGCTGCGCCGAGATACAAAGGTCTCGGGCATCTCACAGGAATCTCCATGCGCAAGCTCGCTGCAATCGTCGTTGCCGGACTGGTGTCCGGCGCGCTGGACATCGTCGCGGCGTTTGCCAGCTATGCCTCCCAGGGCGCCACGCCGGAAGGCATCCTGAAGTACATCGCCAGCGGGGTGCTCGGTGCCGCTGCGATGCAGGGCGGCGTGGGGATGGCGGGGCTGGGCCTGCTGTTCCACTTTGCGCTGACCACGGGCATGGCGGCCGTCTTCCTGGCCGCGGCGTTGAAGTTGCCCGCGCTGGCCGCCCGCCCCTGGCTGTGGGGCAGCGTCTACGGCGTCCTCACCTGGGTGGCCATGGTCTATGTCATCGTGCCGCTGTCTGCGGTGCCCGGCTGGAAGCTGCCGCAGGGATGGAACATCGTCAGCGGCCTGCTGGCACACATCTTCTACGTCGGCGTTCCCATCGCCTTCATCACGCAGTACGGCTTGCGTGACGGGAAGCGGGTTTACGGCTGATTGAAGGTTGCCATCCGGCCGCACCTTCGCGCGTGTTGCTGTGGCGTGGGCAGCCTAGTCGAGCGACGCCGCCACCGCCAGCGCCTGCACAGCGGCGCGGTCGGGGAACTGCCTGACCCGGTAGCGCGCGGGGACGTGATCCGTGGGCTCCATCAGGTGGCCGAACTGTTCCTGCACCGTCGCCCACGCCAGCCGCGTATGCCAGTTGTCCTCGCCGTCGCGGTGGAGCAGCACGATGCTCTGGGCCTGGGGCAGCAGCGTGTCGACGCCGTCCGACCAGACCGAGTAGCTCGTCAGCGGCCCGCCGTCCTTCTGCATCAGCGTGTAGCTGGCGACGAAGAGGTCGATGTTCTGCGCCTTGTGCTGCCCCTCCAGCACCTGCCGCTGGCCTTCGTAGTCCTCGGCCTGACTGCGCACGAGCATCTGCGCCTGCTGCGCGGCCGCGTCGCCGGACAACTCGAAGCGCGTCCACGTCGTGCCTTGCAGGCGTAGCAGTTCGAACGAGACCCAGCGGCCCTGGGCGTCCAGCGCGTCATGGGCGATCTGCACGATGTGATGGATGCCGGGGCCGTTGGCGGCCGAGGTCACCAGCAGCGCGTTGCGGAACGGCGCCATCGCCACCTGGTCGGCGATGCCCAGCCGGTAGATGAGGTCGGGCAGCAGCAGGCGCGAACTCTCGTAGGTGTCGCCCCAGGCGCCGCTCCAGACGCCCGGCGCGATCTCCGACCAGCCGCCGTGCTCGGGCAGGCCGCGCAGGTTGTCCAGCGCGTCCTGCAGAGCTTGCTCCCAGGTGACGCCCCAGCAGGCCAAAGAGCGCTCCTGCACGTACATCATGGAGTCCGGCAGGTCGATGACCAGCGCGACCCTCAGGTCCGCAACAAGCGGGCGCTGTGCGGCCTCGGAGCCCGGCGGTGCGTCGGCAGCGGCAGTGCTCAGCCGGGCGATGCCCATGCCCCGGTGGAGCGCACGACCGGCATGATCTTTGGCCTGGCCTCGGCATAGCTGCCTGGCATTGCGTCGCTGACGAACAGGCTGGCCAGGAACTTGTTCAGCAGCGCTTGGCGCTCGCCGGGCGGCGCCTGCTCGTAGTCACGACGCAGGTTGCTCAAGGAGATGGTGTGCACGCCGCCGCGCCGGCTGGCCCGCACCTCCAGCCGCTCGGGAAAGGCCTGGATGTCGGTGCAACCCTGGCCTTCAAGCCAGCGGGTGGTGTCACGGATCAGGCTGTCGAGGGTGGGGCGGCCGAGGAGGCGGTCGAGGAATGACATGCAGTCATTCTGGAGTCCGGTCGCGTGGCGGGCGTCACCCTGATTCGGGACGACCCCCAAAGACAAAGGGCCTGATCTTTCGATCAGGCCCTTCTCTGTTCTGGTGCCGGCAAGAGGAGTCGAACCCCCGACCTTCGCATTACGAATGCGCTGCTCTACCAACTGAGCTATGCCGGCCGTGACGGTGAAGTCAGCCCAAGATTATAGCGACTAATTTTGTTCCGCTTCCCGGTGGTAGCTGGCGATGCGCTCGACCTCGTTCTTTGAGCCCAACGCCACGGCGACGCGTTCGTGCAGCTTGCCGGGCTTCAAGTCCATGATGCGCTCGGTGCCGTTGACGGCCGCGCCGCCGGCCTGCTCGACGAGGAAGGCCATGGGGTTGGCCTCGTACAGCAGGCGCAGCTTGCCGGGCTTGTCGGGTTCGCGCTGGTCCCAGGGGTACAGGAACACGCCGCCGCGCGTGAGGATGCGGTGCACGTCGGCCACCATGCTGGCGACCCAGCGCATGTTGAAGTCCTTGGCGCGCGGACCGGTGACGCCGGCCAGGCATTCGTCGATGTAGCGCGTCACAGGCGGCGCCCAGTGGCGCATATTGGACATGTTGATCGCGAATTCCTTGGTGTCCTCGGGAATGCGCACCTGGTCCTGCGTCAGCACCCAGGAGCCGGTCTCGCGGTCCAGTGTGAAGACGGCCACGCCGTCGCCCACCGTCAGAACCAGCGTGCTCTGCGGGCCGTAGACGCAGTAGCCGGCCGCCGCCTGCTGCTTGCCCGGTTGCAGGAAGTCTTCCTCCGACACGCCGCGCGAATGGCCCACCTTGCGCAGCACGCTGAAGATGGTGCCGATCGAGACGTTGACGTCGATGTTGGACGAGCCGTCCAGGGGGTCGAACAGCAGCAGGTATTCGCCTTGCGGGTAGCGGTTGGGCACGACGTAGATGCCGTCCATCTCCTCGCTGGCCATGGCCGCCAGGTGGCCGCCCCATTCGTTGGCCTCGATCAGCACCTCGTTGGCGATGATGTCCAGCTTCTTCTGGACTTCGCCCTGCACGTTCTCGCTGCCGGCACTGCCCAGCACCTCGCCCAGCGCACCCTTGTTGACCGAGATGGCGATGCGCTTGCAGGCGCGGGCCACCACTTCGATCAGCAGCCGCAGCTCCTGCGGGATGTGGCCGTGCTCGCGCTGCTGCTCGACGAGGTATTGGGTCAGGCTGGTCTGGCGGGTCATGACTGCTTAGTTTCCAGAGGCGAGGGCGCGTTCGACGATTTCTCGAACGTCGGAGGACAGGTCGGGCTTGGCGGCCACGCGGGCGATGGCTTCGCGGGCAGCGCTGCGGTAGGGCTCGGCCAGCTGGGCCCAGCGGTCCATCGCGCGGGCGATGCGGCTGGCGAGCTGCGGGTTGATGGCGTCCACGGCCAGCACCTGCTCGGCCCAGAAGACATAGCCCGCCGCATCGCTGCGGTGGAAGGCAGCCGGGTTGAACATGCACAGGGCCGACAGCAGGCTGCGCGCGCGGTTCGGGTTCTTCAGCGTGAAGTCGGGGTGCTTCATCAGCGCCTTGACGCGGGCGAACACGCGGCCGTTGCTCTCGGGTGCGCGGGCCTGCAGCGCAAACCACTTGTCGACGACCAGGGCGTCGTCCTTGAACAGCGCATGGAAGCGCTCCAGCGCGGGCGCGGCCAGCTCGGCGCCAGCGTTGACGAGGGCCGCCAGCGCGCCCATGCGCTCGGTCATGTTGGAAGCGTCCTTGAAGCGCTGGTAGGCCTTGCCGGGCCACACCGTGTCGCCCGTGGCCTGCGCGTCCAGCACGAGCAT
This sequence comes from Roseateles sp. P5_E8, assembly GCF_054177665.1. Taxonomy (NCBI): domain Bacteria; kingdom Pseudomonadati; phylum Pseudomonadota; class Betaproteobacteria; order Burkholderiales; family Sphaerotilaceae; genus Roseateles; species Roseateles sp. P5_E8. The sequence continues at coordinate 8,108 of NZ_JBGCUM010000028.1, forward strand.
GGACAGCGCAAGGTTGGCCAGCGCGCGCTTGCCGGAGGAGACCGGATCGGGCGTGTAGCCGCCCTGTATCTGGTGCGCCTCGAAGGCCGCAGCCCAGTCGTCGCGCAGCGCGGCAGCGAGCTGGGTTTGCGCGGCGATGACGGCGGCGTGGATGGCCTGCGGGTCGACGACGTCCAGCTGCTCGGCGATGTAGGCCTCGCCCGGCAGCGTCAGCGCCAGTTCCTTGAAGGCCGGGTCCAGCTCGGGGTGGTTGAGCACGACGCGCATCGCGTCGATGAAGACGGGGCTCAGCACCAGCGGCTGGCCGGCCCGCAGCGCGTGCAGGATGCGGTTCAGCGCCAGGCGCTGGCCGGCTTCCCAGCGGTTGAAGGGGTCGCTGTCGTGGCGCATCAGCACCAGCAGCGCGGCGTCGGACAGGCCGTCGTTCAGCACGACCGGCGCCGAGAAGCCGCGCAGCAGCGAGGGCACSGGCTCGCTGGCGATGCCGTTGAAAACGAAGGTCTGCTCGGCCTGGTCCAGCACGAGAACCCGTTCAGTGGCGCCGTTCGCATCCAGCGGCAGCGCCAGGCCGTGGCGGTCCAGCAGGCCCATGACAACCGGGATGATTTGCGGCTGCTTGTCGCTCTGGCCCGGCGTGGCGGGCGTCTGCTGCGTCAGGCGCAGCGTGTAGGCCTGCGTGCCGGCGTCGTACTCGCCGTGGGCGGTCACGCGCGGCGTGCCGGCCTGCGAGTACCAGCGCTTGAAGGTGTCCAGGCGCGTGGCGAGTTCCGAGCCGGGGTTGGCGTCGGCAATCGCGGCGGCGAAGTCGTCGCAGGTCACGGCCTGGCCGTCATGGCGCTCGAAGTAGAGCTTCATGCCGGCCTCGAAGCCCTTGCGGCCGACCAGCGCCTGGTACATGCGCACGACCTCAGCGCCCTTCTCGTAGACGGTGGCCGTGTAGAAGTTGTTGATCTCGCTGTAGCTATCCGGGCGCACCGGGTGGGCCATGGCGCCGCTGTCCTCGGGGAACTGGCTGGCGCGCAGCTGGCGCACGTCCTGGATGCGGCAGACGGCGCGGGCCGACGGCGTGCCGGCCATGTCCATGCTGAATTCCTGGTCGCGGAAGACGGTCAGGCCTTCCTTCAGCGACAGCTGGAACCAGTCGCGGCAGGTGACGCGGTTGCCGGTCCAGTTGTGGAAATACTCGTGCGCAACGATGGACTCGATGCGGGCGAAGTCCGCGTCCGTCGCCGTGGCCGGCGAGGCGAGCAGGGCGGACGTGTTGAAGATGTTCAGCCCCTTGTTCTCCATCGCACCCATGTTGAAGTCGGACACGCCGACCACCATGAAGCGCTCCAGGTCCAGCGGCAGGCCGAAGCGGGCTTCGTCCCAGACCATGGAGGCGATGAGGCTGTTCATCGCGTGCTCGGTCTTCTCCAGGTCGCCCCGGCGCACATAGACCTGCAGCAGGTGATCCTTGCCGGCGCGGGTGCGCACGCGCTGCTCACGCGCGACGAGGTCACCCGCGACGACGGCGAACAGATAGCTGGGCTTGGGGAAGGGATCGGCCCAGACGGCGAAGTGGCGGCCGTTGTCCAGCTTGCCGCTGCTGGTCAGGTTGCCGTTGGACAGCAGCACCGGGTACTTGGCGGCGTCGGCGCGCAGTGTGACCGTGTAGACGGCCATCACGTCCGGGCGGTCCAGGAAGTAGGTGATGCGGCGGAAGCCCTCGGCCTCGCACTGCGTGAAGAAGCTGCCGCCCGAGGTGTACAGGCCCGACAGCGCCGTGTTCTTGGCGGGGCAGGTGGTGTTGCGGATTTCCAGCAGGAAGTCGTCGTCCGGCGGGTTGTCGATGACCAGCTCATGGCCTTCCTGGCGGAAGGACACGCCGGCACCGGCGATCAGCACGCGCAGCAGGTTCAGCTCCTCGCCGTGCAGGCGCAGCGGGCCATGCGGCACGGCGCGGTTGCGCTCGACCTGCATCTTGCTCGTGACCAGGGTCTTGACCGGGTCGAGGTCAAAGGTCAGGTCGACCTTGCGAATCCAGAACGCCGGCTGCTGGTAGTCCAGGCGTTGGATCGTGGGAGCAGTGCCTTCACGCATGAGGGGCTTCCTTGGGGGCGGAAAAAGGCCGTCGCAGCGGCAAAAAGAGAAGGGGCCGCCGTGGCGGCCCCAGGGATCAAACGCCTTGCTTCAAGCTCTCGGTGATGAAGGGGTCGAGATCCCCGTCCAGCACCTTCTGCGTGGCAGACGTTTCGTAGTTGGTGCGCAAGTCCTTGATGCGGCTCTGGTCCAGCACATAACTGCGGATCTGGTGGCCCCAGCCGACGTCGGTCTTGGTGTCTTCCAGCGCCTGTTGCTCGACCATGCGCTTCTTCATCTCATGGTCGTACAGCCGCGAGCGCAGACGCTTCCAGGCGACGTCGCGGTTGCTGTGCTGGCTGCGGCCGTCCTGGCATTGCACGACGATGCCGGTCGGGATGTGCGTCAGGCGCACGGCCGAGTCGGTCTTGTTGATGTGCTGGCCGCCAGCACCCGAGGCGCGGAAGGTGTCGGTGCGCACGTCGGCCGGATTGATGTCGATCTCGATGCTGTCGTCCACCTCCGGGTAGACGAACAGCGACGCGAACGACGTGTGCCGGCCGCCGGAGCTGTCGAACGGGCTCTTGCGCACCAGGCGGTGCACGCCGGTCTCGGTGCGCAGCAGGCCGAAGGCGTACTCGCCCTCGACCTTGATGGTCGCGCTCTTCAGGCCGGCCACGTCGCCGGGGGTCTCGTCTTCCAGCGTCGTCTTGAAGCCCTTGCGCTCGCAGTACTTCAGGTACTGGCGCAGCAGCATGCCGGCCCAGTCGCAGGCCTCCGTGCCGCCAGCGCCGGCCTGGATGTCGACGAAGCAGTTCAGCGGGTCGGCCGGGTTGTTGAACATGCGGCGGAACTCGAGTTCCTCGATCTTCTCGCGCAGCCTGCCAGCGTCTTCCTCGATGGCCAGCATGCCGGTCTCATCGCCTTCATCGCGGCTCATCTCGAACAGCTCGGCGTTGTCGGTCAGCGAGCTGGTCAGCATCGTGATCGTGTCGACCACGGCCTCCAGCGTGCGCTTTTCCTTGCCCAGTTCCTGGGCGCGCTTCTGGTCGTTCCAGACGTTGGGGTTCTCGAGGGAGGCGTTGACCTCGTTCAGTCGCAGTGCTTTGCGGTCGAAGTCAAAGATACCCCCTTAGCGCGTCGGTACGCGCTGTGAGGTCGGCCAACGAGTTGCCAATTTGGTTGATGTGTTCGATGTCCATGACAGTCGTTCTACTTCTTGGGAAAACGCGGATTTTCGCTCAAGAGAACGACGGGCCGCTCCCGAGTTCTCTTGACCCCCTCGGGGGGCCTGACGCATCGCGGCAGGTCTGGGGGTTTCAGTACGCCAGAATGGCCTCATGAAGGTTTCTCCCCCCGACGACTACTGGCGCCGCACGCGCCGCCTGACGGTCTGGCTGTTGCTGGCCTGGGGCGTTGTCGCCTTCGTGCCGGTGTTCTTCGCCCGCGAGCTGAGCGTCGAGGTGTTCGGCTGGCCGCTGGCCTTCTGGCTGGCGTCGCAGGGCGCGCTGCTGGGCTTTTGCGCCATCGTCATCGTCTATGCGCGGGCCATGGGCCGGCTGGATGCCGAAGTGAGCGTCGTCGGCGACGTCGGCGAGCCTCGGTCCTGAACTGCGGCCAGCGCAAGCAGCACGGCCGCCGCGGGGTGCTTCAGGGGCTGTCCAGAAAGGGTTCGAGCACGGCGGCCAGTGCCTCGGGCTGGTCGTGGTGCAGCATGTGGCCGGCGTCCTGCAGCACGGTGCGCGCAAGACGTGGCACCACGGCCAGGCGGGCCTCGAATTCCTCGCGCGGAAAGCGGCTGCCCCAGAAGCGCGTCAGCTGGTCGTCGCTGCCTTCGACCCACAGCGTGGGCGCGGCGATGCGCTGCCAGCAGGCCAGCACCTCGGCCTTGCGGTAGAGCACGGGGTTGGCGAGCTTGTGGGCGGGGTCGGCGTTGAGCAGGAAGCCCTCGGGTGTTTCACGCGCCCAGTGGCCGGCCAGCCAGGCGGCCTTGTCTTGCGCCAGGCGGGGGTTGTTCTTGCGCAAGCGCTCGGCCACATCGGCCAGCGTCGCGTAGGGGCGCAGCGAGGGCGGGTCCTTCAGCTCGTCCAGCCAGCGCGTCAGGCGCTCGGGCGCCGCAGCGGCGGCCACGTCGGGCATGCCGAAGCCTTCGAGATTGACGAGGCGACGCACCCGTGCGGGACGAACCCCCGCGTAGCTCATCGCCACGTTGCCGCCCATGCTGTGGCCCAGCAGGTCGACCGGCGCGCCGGGGCTCAGCAGGTCGAGCAGGGTGTCGAGATCGCCGAGGTAGTCGGGGAACCAGTAACAGTCGCTGCCTAGCGCGTCGCTGAGGCCGAAGCCGCGCCAGTCCAGCGCAATGATCTCGCGCTCGGACTGCAGCGCGTCGACGACGAACTGGAAGGACGCGCCGACGTCCATCCAGCCATGCACCATGACCAACGGCGGCTGTCCCGCGCGCGGCTCGCCCCAGCGCAGGATGTGGTGGCGCAGGCCGCGCAGGCTCAGGAATTCGTCGCGATGCGTGCGACTGGGGGTGTAGACATCGGGCATATCCGCACTTTAGGACACGGCTGTCCGCCGACAATGGCGTCACCATGCCCGCACCCCGCCACGACATTCGCGCCGCCGAGCCGCGCGACCTGCGCACCATCGTTCAACTGATCGGCGAGCTCGCCGAGTTCGAGAACCTGGCCCATCTGCTCGAGGTGACGCCCGACAAACTCGAGGCCCATCTCTTCGGCGATTCGCCGGTCGCGGAGTGCATGGTGGGCGAGGTGCACGGCGAGGTCGTTGCCTTCGCACTGTTCTACACAAACTTCTCCACCTTCCTCGGCAAGCCCGGCCTCTACCTGGAAGACCTCTACGTGCGCCCCGCCCACCGCCGCAGCGGCCTGGGGCGCGGCCTGCTCGTCTACCTTGCCCAGCTCGCCTGCGAGCGCGGCTATGGCCGTTTCGACTGGACCGTGCTGGACTGGAACGAGGACGCCATCCGCTTCTACGAGAAGCTGGGCGCCGACGTGATGCCCGAATGGCGCATCTGCCGCCTGACCGGCGAGGCACTGGAGCGCTACAGCGACGGCGACCGGCCGAGCATGTGGTCGCCCTCCGCCTGGCTGGGACTCTGAGCCCCTCGCCCAGTCTCGCATCGCTGAACGCGAGCGAGTCTGGTCGGTCTTGCAGACCGCGCTGCGGCAGTGCCGCAGCCCTTCGGCAGGCACGTCGCGCCCACTGGGCGCAATGTGTCCGGCCTCAGCCCCCGGGGGGACGGCGATGCTTGCGGCATTGAGCCGTAAGCACATCGCCAGACGGGCCGGCTTGGGAGCGGCCCGGCGCTCGGCCCGGCCCTGGGCAATCCATTAGGCCAGGGTGAGCGCCGCTGGCTAGCATCCGCCCCCTTGTCCCAACCCGGGGTGGCATATGCAAGACCGTTACGAGCAACTGCACGCCGCCTTCCGCTGGCAGGTGCCGGACGACTTCAACATCGCCGAGGCCTGCTGCGGGCGCTGGGCGCGCGACACGCCCAAGGCCACGGCCATCTATTTCGACAGCGAGAGCGGCTGCCGCACGCAGTACAGCTATGCGCAGCTGCAGCGCGCGGCCAACCGGCTGAGCAACGCGCTGCTCAACCAGGGCGTGCGGCGCGGCCACCGGGTCGCCATCCAGCTGCCGCAGCGCTTCGAGACGGCCGTGGCCCACATCGCCATCCAGCAGATCGGCGCGGTGGCGATGCCGCTGTCCATGCTGTTCGGCGCCGAGGCGCTGGAGTACCGCCTGCAGGACAGCGGCGCGGTGCTGGCCATCGCTGCCTGCGAGGCGCTGCCGGCACTGCGCGAAGTGAAAGGCCGATGCCCGACGCTGCGGCGCATCTTTGTCGTTGGCGACTGCGCGGCGGAGGCTGACGAGCTGCCGTGGATGGAAGCCCTGCAGGCCGAGGAAGCGCGCTTCAGGCCCGTTGCGACCAAGGCCGGCGACGCGGCCATCCTGATCTACACCAGCGGCACGACGGGGGCGCCCAAGGGCGCGCTGATTCCGCAGCGGGCGCTGATCGGCAACCTGACGGGCTTTGTTGCCAGCCAGAACTGGCTGGGCTTCGATCCCTTCGATGTGAAGCAGCCGAGTGACGCGATCTTCTGGAGCCCGGCCGACTGGGCCTGGACCGGTGGCCTCATGGACGCACTGCTGCCCACGCTCTACTTCGGCCGGCCCATCGTGGCCTACCAAGGTCGTTTCTCGGCTGCCAAGGCCTTCGAGCTGATGGCGGCCTACGGCGTCACGCATGCCTTCCTGTTCCCGACGGCGCTCAAGGCCATGATGAAGGCCGAGCCTCGTCCCCAGCGCCACAAGCTCAAGCTGCGCGCGCTGATGAGCGCGGGCGAGGCGGTGGGCGACGCCGTGTTCGGCTGGTGCCGAGACGCCCTCGGCGTGCCCGTCAACGAGATGTTTGGCCAGACCGAGATGAACTACGTCGTCGGCAACTGCCAGGCGCTGTGGCCGGCCAAGCCGGGCAGCATGGGTCGGGCCTACCCCGGCCATCGCGTGGCCGTCATCGACGACGAGGGCCGCGAGTGCTCGCCGGGGCAGACCGGCGAGGTGGCCGTGCATGCGCGCGACCGCCATGGCGTGCCCGACCCGGTGTTCTTTCTTGGCTACTGGAACAACCCGGCCGCGACGCAGGCCAAGTTCACCGGTGCGCCCGACGACAGCTGGTGCCGCACCGGCGACCTGGCGCGCAGCGATGCCGACGGCACGCTCTGGTACGAGGGCCGGGCGGACGACGTCTTCAAGAGCGCCGGCTACCGCATCGGCCCTGGAGAAATAGAGAACTGCCTGCTCAAGCACCCGGCGGTGGCTAACGCGGCCGTCGTGCCCAAGCCCGATGCCGAGCGCGGTGCGCTGGTGAAGGCCTACGTCGTGCTGGCCGATGGCCACAAGGGCGACGAGACCCTCGTCGCGGCCTTGCAGGCCCATGTGAAGGCGCGGCTGGCGCCCTACGAGTACCCCAAGGAAGTCGAGTTCATCGCCGAGCTGCCGATGACGACGACCGGCAAGGTGCAGCGGCGCGTGCTGCGGCTGCGCGAGCAGGAGCGGGCTGCGGCCGGCTCGTCAAGCTAGCGCGGCCGCTCAGCGCATCGCCTGCGCCACCAGCAGCGTGTCGGTGAACTGTTCGAAGCTGCGCACCAGGCCACCTTCAACGCGCCACACATGGGCGACGCGTGCGCTCATGGCCTTACCGGTCTGGCGATAGGTGCCGTGATAGCTGCCGATGCCGACGATGCAATCGCCCGCATCGATCAGCGTCTCGAGTGCGAACCGGTAGCCTTCCCATTCGCTGCCCAGCACCTTGAAGACCTTGTCGGCCACCTGCTCCGGGCCGACATGCGTGCCGGCACAGGGAAAGCCGGCCATCTCGGTCCACCGCACGTCCGGCGCCACCTCGGCCATCATGGCGACGAGGTCGCCGCGAGCTGAGGCCGCGTAATGGTCGGTAACGATCTGGTGAGCGGTGCGCAGCGGCATGTCGATCGGCAGCGCGGCTTCCCAGCGGTTCAGCTCCTCGGCCAGCGTGCCGCGGCTGCGGAAATGCTGGTTGGCTTTGCCGTACCAGTACTCGGCGTCTTCCAGGTCACCCTCCTGGATGTGCAGGATGCCGTGCAGCCAGGCGGCCTGCGGCGAGTCGTCGTGCTGCACGAGGTCGTGCGCCTCGGTCCACCGCCCGGCGCGGAGGTGGGCCAGGACCTGTCGGAGATGCGTGGCGCTCATGGCGTGCAGCCATCGAGGCCGCAGACCGGCAGCGTGCCGACCTCGGCAGCCGCATCGGTGCCGCCCAGTTGCTCGGTTAGCCAGATCTGCCATGCCTGCGGTCGGCCCAGGTAGGGACCGATGTCCACCACCGTGAAGCGGCCGGCCTGCTCCAGCGCGAAGGTCGGGAAACCGTGGCCGCCGACGCGCGCCAGCAGCGCCCGGCTCTGCTCGATATGGGCTTGCGTGGCGGCGCCCTGCAGCCGCCGGAAGGCGCTGCCAAAGGCCTCGGCGTCCATGCCCAGTTCGGCCGCCAGCCGCGTGAGCACGGCGACCTCGGCGATGCGCTGGCCTTCGACATAGTGGGCCCGCTGCAGGCGCGCCAGCATGTCCAGCCCGGCGCCGGCCAACTCGTCCGCGGCCAGCATGGCCGTGATCGGGGGCGCCGAGTCCAGCACCGCGTCGTTGTCACGCAGCAGGCCTTCGAAGTAGCCCGACCCGAAGGGCTGGCCGCTGGCCTGGGCGATGCGGCGGTCATGCGTCATGACGAAGGAGCGCAACTCGGGCGTGACCTGGCGGCGCGCGGTGCCCGCCATCATGCCGCCGCCGTGGGCCTGCACAGTCAGCGTGTCGCGGGCCACGCGCACCAGCGGCGCGGCGCCGTAGCACCAGCCGCACAGCGGGTCGTGGATGTAGTGCAGGGTCATCATGGTTCAGTCCTTCAACGGGGAAATGCCTTGCACCGGCCCGATCAGGCGTTCGAAAAGGCTCTTGAGTCGCTCGACCCGGGCGCGGTCACGCATGAATACGCGAAAGTCCTCGGGGCTGGTGTTGTACTTTTCGATCGAGCTGTAGCCGGTCGGCGGAGCGACGTCATCGCGAATCGGAAATTGACGCGGGTTGGATGCCACCGGCAGCGACAGCGTCCAGCTGACGTACAGCTTCGCTGCGGCCGGGTGCTTCGCCGCCTTGAAGATCGCGCCGGTCTGCGCCCAGGTCAGGAACGGATCGCTGGCCGGCAGCACGAAGCGCAGGCTCGACGACTCCACCGGCACGAAGCTGCCCGAGGTTCCGGTGGCCACCGCGTACTTGCCGGCTTCCACCGCATCACGCGGCGTCTGCGTGCCGCGCACCCACTGCACGCCGTTGGCCTGCAGCTTCTCGATGAAGCCGATGCCGTACTTCTGCATGATCTTGTCGAACACGTAGAGCACCGCATCGTCGTCGTGCGGGTAGGTGATGACGATCCGGTTCTTGAACTCCGGCTTCAGGAAGTCGGCGTAGTCGCGCGGCGCGTTCTCGGCCGCGACCAGCGTCTTGTTGTAGCTGTTCGCGAAGGTCAGCATGAACAGGCCCGTGAAGCGCGCCTGCGGGTCCTTGTAGGCTGCGGGAACCTGGTCCCAGCCGATCGGCTTGTAGGGCAGCAACAGGCCCCGCGCGGCCCAGTCGTCGAAGTCGTGCAGCGTCTGCAGATGGGCGACGTCGACCTTCAGGTCCCGGCGCAGCAGTTCCTCTTCGATGCGCGCATCGTGGTACTTGCTGAGGTCGACGACGATGTTCAGCGTCATGCCAGGAAACTGGCGTTCGAAGCCGGCCTTGATGCCAAAGCCTTGCGTAACCTCGTCACCGCCGGCATACACCGTCAGCTTGCCGCCTTCCTTCAGCGCGGCCTGGTAGAGGTCCTGCAGCGTCTGGCCGGCGGCGTCGCGCTCGACAACCACAGCGGCAGCGGCGGCCGGGGGCGCGCTTGCAGCCTGTGCCGCTGCGGGCAGAGGCACGGCCGTGGCGATTGACGCGATCCAGCCCAGCGCCAATAGCTTGCGAGCGATGCCGGCGGGCAGCGGAAGTCGGGTCACCATTTCATTTCGCCCTTGTTGACCTTGGCGCCGATCTCCAGCGCAAGCCCCAAGCCGGCGTCCGGGTAGGCCTTCTTCATCGCCTCGATCAGCGCGGCGCTGTTGGCGGCCTTCGGCAGCTCCTGCTCGTAGCGGCCCAGGTAGGCCTGGCTCCACGCGAGTTGCGAGGCGTCCTGCTTCTGGACGGGCAGGCTGTGACCTGGGATGACCGTCACGGGTTTCAGCGCGGCCATCGTGCCCAGCTTGCTGGCCCAGTCGGCGCGCTCCTGCACGCTCTGCGCGTCGGCCGTCCACAGATGCAGCCCGGCGTAGACGTTCACGCCGCCGGCAATCGTCTTGATGGACGGAATCCAGACATAGCTACGGTGCGGCTGGCTGTCGTCCAGCCCGCGGATCTCCAGCACCTGGTCTTCCAGCTTGATCGTGTTGCCGGCCAGCACCTCGGGCAGCGGCACCTGCCTGGGCGCGTTGGCGCCCATGCGCGGGCCCCAGACCTGCAGCTTGGTGGCCAGCGTCGCCTCGATCTTCTTCAGCGTGGGCGCGGTCGTGACGACCTTGGCGTCCGGGAAGTACTGCTTGAGCACCTCGATGCCGAAGTAGTAGTCCGGGTCGGCCTGGCTGATGTAGATGGTCTTCAGCGTCTTCTTGCTGTCCAGCACCATCGCCGCGATGCGCAGCGCATCGGCCCGGGTGAAGCCGGTGTCGAGCAGCACCGCATCGGTCTTGCCGGCCACCAGCACGGCATTGACGTGGAAGCTCGCGCCGTCCGCGTTGTAGACCTGCACGGTCAGCGGCGGCGCCGGCTGCGCTGCGGCCTCGGTGGCGACGATGCCCAGCGTCATGGCTGCGGGCAGCAGGGCCAGGGACAGGAGAGTGCGGTTTTTCATCGGGATACCTCAGCGGTGGATGGTCGATGGCCGCACTTTATTGATTCGTATTAAGGCGATAAAGCCGGAATCAATCGATAAATTGTCAACTGGACCGATGCAATAAGAGCCTCGGGTCAACGCGCCTTCTGCTGCGTGACCATGCCCTGGCCGGCTGCCCAGGCCGCGATGTCGTCGCGGCGGATGGCGGCGGCCATCAGGCCGGGGAAGGCGTCCGGCGTGCAGGCGAAGGAGGGCACGCCCAGCGCCGCCAGCTTGGCGGCGAGCTGATGGTCATAGGACGGTGCGCCCTCGTCGCTCAGCGCCAGCAGCGCCACGAACTGCACGCCGCTCTCCACCAGCTCGGCGGCGCGCTTCAGCAGGCCGGCCTCCACGCCGCCTTCGAACAGATCGGAGATCAGCACGAGGATGGTGTTGCGCGGCTCGCGGATGATGGACTGGCAATAGCCCACCGCGCCGTTGATGTCGGTGCCGCCGCCCAGCTGCACGCCGAACAGCAGCTCCACCGGGTCGTCCAGCTGCTCGGTCATGTCGACCACGGCCGTGTCGAAGACGACCAGCTTGGTCGCCACCGCCGGCAGCGAGGCCATGACCGCGCCAAAGATGCTGGAGTACACGACCGAGTTGGCCATGGAGCCGCTCTGGTCGATGCACAGCACCACCTCGCGCTGCGGCCGCCGCGCCTTGCGGCCGTAGCCGATCAGCGTCTGCGGCACGATGGTGCGGTAGGCCGGCTGCCAGTGGCGCAGGTTGGCGCGGATGGTGCGGTGCCAGTCGATCTCGGCATGGCGCGGGCGGCGGTTGCGCTGGCTGCGGTCCAGCGCACCGCTGATGGCCGAGCGCAGCGGCTCGTCCAGGCGCTTCATCAGCTCGTCGACGACGCGTTTCACGACGAGGCGGGCCGTGTCCTTGGTACCGGCCGGGATCACGCGCGACAGCGCCATCAGCTGCGCGATGAGGTGCACGTCGGGCTGCACGGCGTTCAGCATCTCGGGCTGCAGCAGCATGTCGCGCAGGTTCAGCCGCTCCAGCGCGTCGCGCTGCATGACCTGCACCACCTGGCTGGGGAAGTAGTTGCGGATGTCGCCCAGCCAGCGCGCTACGCTGGGCGCCGACTTGTCTCGGCTGCCGCGCCGCGATTGCAGGCCGCCGGGGCCTTGCGCGTCGTACAGCGCGGTCAGCGCGCGGTCCATTTCCTGCGCCGGGCCTTGCAGGCCACCACAGGCGGCCTCGGCCTCGCCGCCCAGCACCAGGCGCCAGCGGCGCAGGCGTTCGGTGTCGTCCGTGCTCATTTGTGCACCCTTCGGCCTGCGGCCTGTCCCGCCAAGCGGGAGCAAACTTGCTTGGGGCGGCCCGGCGCTGCGCTCATGAATGCAAGTCCAGCAGGCGCCGCAGCAGCGGCAGGGGGAGCACGGCGCGGGCTTCGTCCCAGTCGGCGGCGCCGCTCACTTGAGCCGTCACGGCGCCGCGCGCGGCGCGTGTGCCCAGGTCGCGCCGCTCGCCGGCGGCAAAGTGCGAGAAGCTGCGCCGCACCAGCGGCAGCACGCTGATGAAATGGTCCTCGCTCAAGGCCGCCAGCCAGTCGTCGACCAGTCGCCAGACCGCGTCGTCATGCAGCAGCACGACGGCGTTGCGGTTCAGGAAGCCGTCCAGCCAGGCCGCCGCATCGGCCGCCGGTGCGCCAGATGACAGGTGCCGCGACAGTTGCTGCGCCACACGCTCGTTGTCCCAGTCGCCGCCGTCCAGCAGCAGCCGCGTGGCCAGGCCTTGCAGCAGCTCGTGGGCGGTGGGCAGGCCGGCCAGCTGCTCCAGCGCCTGGCACCAGGCGGCGCTCTGGGCCTCTCCAGCGCGCAGGCCGATGGCGGCATGGGCGGCCAGCAGGTGCTCGCGCAGCGCCTCGGCAGCCGTGCCGTCCAGCGCGGTGCAGGCCAGCGGCAGCGCGAGGGCCGCGCGCACGATGAGGCCGTCCAGCAGATGGCCCACCATGGCGGCATCGGTCTGGCGCACATTGCCGTAGCGGAACACGTTGGCCAGCGCCGGCAGCGCGGCCAGCAGCTGGGCGGCGTCGCCGGTCAGCGCGGCGCGGTCTTCCAATGCGCGCGTCGTCGCGGCCACGGCGCCTTCCAGGTCGGCCAGCAGCACGCGGTCTACCAGCGCGGACAGGTCGGCCAACTTCTCGATCTCCGCGCTGCGCTCGATGGCGCAGTTCGTGGCGGCCTGCGCCACCGTCTGGCCCCAGCGGCTGGCCTCGATGAGGCGCAGCGCGAACTCGGGTTGCCATTGCAGCGTCCACACCTCATGGAAGCTGCCGCGCGCCGAGCGGCCCAGCCTGGCGATCGCGCCCCACGGCAGGTCCAGCAACTGCAGCCGGTGCAGCAGATGGCTGCGGGCCAGGTCGTTGGGCTGGCGCAGGTCCAGGTCCAGTGTCTTCTGCAGCGCCTCGGCCTTCAGGCGCAGGCTCTTCTGCGCCTGCTCCAGGTCGCGCTGCAGCGGCACGGTGGGCACGTCGGCCGGCACCTGGCCGAAGCGGTCGCCCACGACGAGGGCATCGGCCACAAAACGCAGCACCGTGTCATCGCCTAACGTCAATACCGTGCGTGTCGCTTCGTGCAGCTCTTCCAGCCCCGGTGCCGGCCGGCCGCGCAGGGCGGCCAGCGTGTCGGCCAGGCGGGCGGCCTCGATGAGGTGGGCGGAGGAGCAGTCCAGGTCGCGCGAACGCATCAGGGCGGCCACACGGGCCAGCCAGCCGATGGCGCGCGGCTGGTCGCCCGCCGTGCTGGCCCACAGGTGCTCGTACCAGCCGGGCGACGCGATGCCAGCGCCATAGCCGCTGGCGCGCGTCAGGTGGCGGTAGGTCCAGGGCACCCAGGTGCAGGCGATCTTGAGCTTCTTCTGGCCGGCCTGGGCGTCCTTCAGCAGCGCGGCGTCTGCTTTGGCGGTCACGTCGGCCTGCAGCGCCGGCAGGTGCCAGGCGCCGCAGACGACGGCGATGCGTTCGAATCCTTCCTTCTTGGCCGCACGCAGGCACTGGCGCATGTGGGCCTCGCGCAGCAGGTCGTGCGGGTCGCTTTCGCCGGCATCGGTACGCAGGGCGGTCATCGCTTCGGCAATCGCGGCGAACAGCTGCTCGCCGTCGCCGCGCTCCTCCACCTGGTCGTTCCACCAGGCCTCGCCGTCGCCGTAGCCGGCGGCTTCGGCCAGGCGGCTGAGCGGGTCGGCGCGCAGCTCGGTAGTGGCTTCCTCTCGCTCGCGGCCCAGCGACTGCGCGACGGGCAGGTCGATGAAGCGCGCCGGCACGGCGGCCGTGGCGGCCCAGCGCAGAGCCTGCCATTCGGGCGAGAACTCGGCGAAGGGGTGGTAGACGGCGCGGCCGGGTTCGTCCGGCGCATAACTCAGCAAGGCCACGGGGGGCGTCATGCCGTCGTGCAGCACCGCACCGAGCAGCGCTTCAGCCTCCGGCGGGCCTTCGATCAGCACGCAGTCGGGCTTCAGCGCGTCCAGCGCCCGCACCAGGCTGCGCGCGCAGCCCGGGCCGTGGTGGCGGATGCCGAAGAAGTGCTCCACGTCAGAGTTCTCGGAACGCGCGGTACAAGTCCTTCCAGTCGCTGCGCTCCTTGACCACCGTCTCCAGGTACTCGGTCCACACGGCCTGGTCCTGCACCGGGTCCTTGATGACGGCGCCGATCAGGCCGGCCGCCATGTCGGCCGGGCGCAGCACGCCGTCGCCGAAGTGGCCTGCCAGGGCCATGCCGCTGTTGATGACGGAGATCGCTTCTGCCGTGGACAGCGTCGAACTGGGCGACTTGATGCGCGTCTTGCCGTCCTCGGTCTGGCCGCTGCGCAGCTCGCGGAAGATCTGCACCACGCGCTGCACCTCCTTCAGCGCCGGCGGCTCGGCCGGCAGCTGCAGCGCACGGCCCATCTCGCCCACGCGCTTGGTGACGATGGCGATCTCGTCGGCCGCACTGGCCGGCACCGGCAGCACCACCGTGTTGAAGCGCCGCTTCAGCGCGGCCGACAGCTCGTTGACGCCCTTGTCGCGGTTGTTGGCCGTGGCGATGACGCTGAAGCCGCGCACCGCCTGGGCCTCGCTGCCGAGCTCGGGGATGGGCAGCGTCTTCTCGCTCAGCACGGTGATGAGGCTGTCCTGCACGTCGGCGGGGATGCGCGTCAGCTCCTCGACGCGAGCGATCTTGCCGGCGCGCATGGCCTGCATCAGCGGGCTGGGCACCAGCGCCGCTTCCGACGGGCCGTGGGCCAGCAGCTGCGCGTAGTTCCAGCCGTAGCGCAGCTGCTCCTCGCTGGTGCCGGCGGTGCCTTGGATCAAGCGTGTCGAGTCTCCGCTGATGGCTGCCGCGAGGTGTTCGGACACCCAGGACTTGGCCGTGCCCGGCACGCCGTAAAGCAGCAGCGCCCGGTCGGTGGCCAGCGTGGCAACGGCGATTTCCATCAGCCGTGCGTCGCCGATGTACTTGGCGCTGAGCTCGAAGCCGTTGTCCAGCCGGCCACCCATCAGGTAGCGCACCACGGCCCAGGGCGACAGCTCCCAGTTGGCTGGGCGTTGGCGGGTGTCGGCGCGCTTCAGTTCGGCCAGTTCCTCGGCGAACTGGATCTCGGCGTGCTGGCGCAGAACATTCGGGGTCATGGCGTCCTCGTCGGAGTCAAGGTGTGCAGGGCGCGACGCGCGCTCACGATGCGTTCGACCGTGAGCAGCGCCTCGGCGCAGGAAGGGGTTTCGTCCGCGCGGCGGGGCAGCGCGGCGAGCGTGTCCAGGCTGTCGGCGTGGGCCGCGCAGGCGAACTCGGTGAGCGAGCCGCGCAGGCCGTAGTCGGTGTTCAGCGCGCCGTCGCGCACCTGCGCTTGCAGCGCGCGCGCCAGCAGGCCGGACAACTCGGCCGACAGCACCTGGCCGGGCGGGCAGGCGTGCAGCGCGTGGCTGAGCACGGTCGCCGCAGGCTGCGAGCCACTGCGCGCGTATCGCAGCAGGTGGCGGTCGCGGGCGGCGGGCGCCAGCAGGCCCAGCACGCGGGCCGGGTCTTCACGCAGGCCGGGCGGCCAGTGGTCCAGCAGCGCGTCGCACCAGGCGTCGTCCGGCGCGGCGAACAGCACGTCGGCCCAGCCGCGCACCAGCGCTTCGGTCCAGTCGGTGCCGGCGGCCCAGGCCAGCAGCTCGGCCGGCGTCATGCCGGTGTGCGTGCGCCACCAGGCCAGCGGCACCTGGCCCACCAGCTGATAGAGCCACCAGGCGCGCTCGCCGAGCGCATGCTGCTGCGGCCGCGTTGCGTCGAGCTGGTCGGCCTTCCAGTCGCTGCCCGGTGCGGTGGGCGCTTCGATCACCCAGCGCTTGCGCAGCAGGCCGCGCTCAAAAGTCAGCAGCGGTGCCAGCCGGGCGGCGGCGCGCTGCGGGTGCGCGGCCTCGGGCAGGCGCAGCAGCAGTTGCAGCGCGGCCTGGCGCACCTCGCGGCTGCGGTCGTTGCGCAGTGGGTCCAGCAAGGCCTCGTCGTTGGGGCCCAGGCCGGTGGCCAGTGCGGCGACCAGGTCGGCGCGCTCGCGGGCGGGCAGCTCGGGCAGGGCCGCTTTCAATCGCTCGCGCGCGGCGGCGGGGTCGGCCTGGCGGGCCTGCGTGAACCAGGCGCGGCGCTGCTCCAGCGTGCCGTCGGTCCAGGCCGCCTCGTCGTTGCTCTCCGCCTCGCTGATGCCGGCCGCAAAGCCCCAATCGGCACGCTGCGCGGCCAGCCACAGGCCGCGCTCGCCGAGCACGGCCAGCAGCGGTGCCCGCAGTGCGATGGAGCGCCGGCCCAGCTCCAGCGCCTGCGGCAGCAGGTTCGCAGGCAGACGCAGCCCGGCTCGCGCCAGGATCAGAAAGGCCTCGTGTTGCAGCCGCTGCGGACCGTCGAACAGAACCTGCGTCAGCGCGCCGAACACCGGACCCAGGGCCAGCGCGGGCAGCGTGTCGTCGGGCGCAGCGGCCGGCAGCGGCTCGGCCCACAGCGGGCCTTGCGCGCCGGCCAGCGCACAGGTGGCCAGCACGGCGGCGGCACGCAGCAGGCCGGTGGCGGGCTCGGCGCCTTCGGCGGCCTGACGGGCCAGCGCGCCGATGTCGCCCGGCGGCAGCGGCCAGGGGCCGGGCTGGCGGTCGGTGCCGACGGTGGCGGCCGGCAGCAGGGCGGTCCAGGCGCTCATGCCAATCTCCTCAGCCACAACAGGTCCTTGCCCTGCCAGGCGGTCAGCGGTGCGAGGGCCTGGCCGTCCCATTCGCCAGCCAGGCTGAGTGGCCGGCCGCCGGAGACGGCCAGCAGCATCCAGGCGTCCGCGTCGCTCAGGGTCAGCGGCAGCGCGCGGCCGTCCGCGATGAGCAGCAGGCGCTCGCCATTGCGCAGCGGCAACGCGTCATTCAGCACCACGGGATGCAAGCTCACCCACGGGCAGCCGGCCACGCGCTGAGCCACGGCCAGGAACTCTTCGGCCGCCTGCGTGACGGGCCAGCGTGCGCTGCCGGCCGGCGTGGCGCTGTCCACCAGCAGGGCGCGCAGGCCGCTGCCGTCGCTGCTTGGGAAGAACGCGAGCGTGGCCTCGACGGCGCTGCCGGTGACCCAGGCCTGCTCGAAGCCGCGGCCGCCGAAGGCGTGGTCCAGCAGCCAGGCGCGCCGGCCGCTGCGCTCGCCCTGCAGCCAGACGCGGCGCTCGCTGAGGCGGTCGTCGCGCTCTTCGGTGACGCAGCCCAACACGGTCCAGCGGTCGGCCTGGCGCGGGCCGTGGGCCAGCACCTCGTCGCGGTCCATGGGCCACCCGGCGACGACGCGCAGGTCGGACTGTTCCCCGGCACTCAGCAGTGCGCGCCGCGCCAGCGCCTCGCAGGCGAGCTGCAGCAGGCCCAGGCGCGCCAAGGTCTGCTCGGGCCAGTCGGCGCCGCGCCGAACACCGGCTGCCGCAACCTGGACACGCTGGCCCAGGCCCGGCGCCTGTGCATCCACCATGCGGCGCGCCATCGTGGCCCAGGCTTGCAGCGCGGTGTCGTCAAGGGCGCCGAGGCCGCGGGCGATCTGGTCGGCCAGCCAGCGCTGCAGGTCTTGCGCGGCGGCCTCGATGCGCTGCCAGCGCTGGGCCTCGCGCTTTTCGGCGGCGACGGGGTCGGCCGGCGGCGCGTCGGCAGCCTTGATCGCTTGCTTCTCGGCCTGCTTCTCGGCCTTATCGGCGCGGCTGCCCAGCCATTCGGCAACCCAGGCGGGCGCGTCGCCGCTGGCGAACTCGGCTGCTTGCTGGGCGCGCATCAGCAGCAGCGCCAGGCCATGCTTGCAGGGGAATTTGCGACTGGGGCAGGAGCAGCGGAAGGCGGGGCCGGCGAGGTCGACCTGGGTCTGGTAGGGCTTGCTGCCGCTGCCCTGGCATTCGCCCCAGACGGCCGCATCGTTGGCGCCCAGCGTGGGCCATTGCGACGGCCTGACCAGGCCATGGGCGGCCTTGGCCGAGGCAGCATCCGGCGCGAGCGCGAGTACGGCTTCCGTGGTCAGCGACATGCTGGCCCTCTCCCTTGTCTTCCCTGACTTGTTTGGCGCGCAGTATGTCAGCGCCCAGGGCCCTTGCAGGTATAGGACTTGCCCACCATGGGTACCGTGCGCGGCGCGACGCTGCTGTTGAAGGGGTCGGAATCGGCGATGCGCGAGCGGAAGACCTCGACACAGGTGTTGCCGCGTCGCATGACGGTGCGGTGATCGCCCAAGGCGCCGACCACGAGAGAGTGGTTGTCGACCGGCTCCTCCACCCAGGCGCCCGCGCCGCCGGTCGCATCGGCGATGCGGTCTTCGAGCGTCGGGCGTGGCGTGTTGCTGCGCGGGTCGTTGAGCGCCGGGTTGCGCGCCGCCGCGGTCGACGCGGCATAGCCCGGCGGCAGCATGAGGCGCAGCGTGCTGCGAGGCGGCTCGGCGGGTGGCGCGGTGGCAGTCACGGGCGCGACGGCCGTGGCCGCATCGGCCGGCGGCGCCTCGATGCTGAAGGGCGGCGGCACGATGACCGGCGCGGCGGCCGGGCTCGGCGGCGGYTTCATCCGGGACGCGTCGGGCGGCGGCGGCTCGCGCAGCTTGGGCAGGATGAGCTGGACGGTGGTGGCGCGCCGGTCCCGCTCGGGGCCCAGACTGCCGGGCCGGTGCAGCCACAGCGCCGCCAGCAGCGCCGCATGCAGCGCCACGACGAGGATGCGGGCGGCCCAGCGGTGGTTCACCGGCTCTACAGCTTGACGCCGAGCTTCGTGCCAGCCGGTGGCAGCAGGCGGGCCGCGTCGGGCCAGTTCTCCTGGCCGGTCAAGACCGTGCAGGGGCGGCTCTTCTCGCCCTTCTTGGTGCTGGGCTCGCGCTCGCCTGCGGCCTGCGGCAGTGGCAGGCCCAGCAGCTTGCCGTTCTCCTGCCACTCCAGCTCCCAGGTCGGCGTGGCGCTGCAGATGAGCACGCCCTGGATGCGCGGGAACAGCCAGCGCAAATACCAGGGCAGCAGCTCCTCACGCAGCGTGCGCGCCACGCGCATGATCTGGCGCACCTTGGCCATATCCAGCTGTTCGGGCGGTGTGGTGAGTTCCAGCAGGCCCTGCACGGCCAGCTCGCCCTTGGCCGTGTTGGTGGCCAGGTCGGCGGTCTTGGCTTCGGCCTCGGGCAGCACGGGCAGGTCGAAGCGGCCTTCCGCGTCCAGCTTGAGGGGGTAGTCGGTGTCGTCGCTGCGCACGGCCATGCGCACCTCGGCCAGGGGGCGCTTGGTCTTCTCGGCGTTGACCTTGAAGTCCATGCGGAACAGGCCCTCGCCATGCTGGCGCAGCTTGCTGAGCAGGCTGTTGATCTGGCCATAGGGCAGCACGCTGCCGTCGCGCTTGAGCTCGGTCCTGACCGGAGGCAGCACTTCGTTCGGGGTCTGGGCAGATGCAGTGACGGYGGCGGTGGCGAGCAACAAGGCGGGAAGCAGCAAAGGTCGCATGGGCGGTGTCGAGTGGGGAGGCGGAATGGGTGATGTGCCGGGCGGGGTCAGTCCGGGTCGCTGTCGCCACCGGCATTGGGCTCCGGCCCGGGCTCCCAGGCGAGCAGGTCGCCGGGCTGGCATTGCAGGACTTCGCAGATGCGCGACAGCGTGTCGAAGCGCACGCCGCGCACCTTGCCGCTCTTCAGCAGCGACAGGTTCGCCTCGGTGATGCCCACCCGCTCGGCCAGTTCGCGCGAGCGCATCTTGCGGCGCGCGAGCATGACGTCGAGGGTGACGACGATGGGCATCAGATGAACTCGGCGTTCTCGTCGGCGACGCGGGCGGCTTCGTGAAGCACTTGAGCCAAAGCCAGCAGCAGTAGCCCGAACAGCAGCGCGAGGTAATGATCCGATGACAGCCCGAACCAGAACTGGCGTTCGCCCACCGGGTTGCCCCAGGTCACCGCCAGGATGGCCAGCGTGTGGCCCATCGGCTGGGCGGCCGCCGTGGCGCACAGGCCCAGGCCCAAGCGACGCAGATGCTGGGCCGGCTGGCGCGCCAGCAGCTCGCCTTGAGCAAAGCAGCCGAACAGCGCCCACATCTGCCACAGCGTGAACAAGCTGACCGTGGTTGGCACCATGGACGCCGCCAGGCCCCAGAGCCGCGAGCCCATGTCGAGCTGCAGTTTGCTGAGGTTCCAGGTGCGAGAGGCCACCTCGGCTACCCACTCGGGCTGCGCCCAGAAGATGAAGGGCAGGGTGCCGATGACCACGACGCCGAACAGGCACAGCAGCCGCACGATCCAGGCCAGGCGGCGGATGCGGCGCAGGCCGTCGGCGGAAAAGGAGTCGGGCATGGCGGCGGCGTCTGGGCAAGGGAAACTTACTGTAAAACAATAATTAGTTGCCTCGCAACAGAATCATTCACCTCTCCGAGAATGAGGGGATGAGCAAGAAGACCGCCCACGTCAGCGAGACCCCCGCCACCCAGCAGCTCAAGCGCGCCGGCATCGCCTTCACCGAGCATGTCTACGACTACGTCGACCATGGCGGCACGGCGGAGTCGGCCAAACAGCTGGGCGTGGACGAGCACGCCGTCGTCAAGACGCTGGTGATGCAGGACGAGAAGGCCGAGCCGCTGATCGTGCTGATGCATGGCGACTGCTCGGTCAGCCTCAAGGAGTTGGCGCGGCAGATCCCATGCAAGAAGGTCGAGCCCTGCAAGCCTGAGGTGGCGCAGCGCCACAGCGGCTACCAGGTGGGCGGCACCTCGCCCTTCGGCGTGCGCAAGGCCATGCCGGTGTTCGTCGAGGCGAGCATCCTGGAACTGGAGAAGATCTGCATCAACGGTGGGCGGCGCGGCTACCTCGTCGGCATCGCGCCCAGGGTTCTCACGGAGCTGCTGGGCGCACGCCCGGTGCATTGCGCCAACGGACAATGAGGCCATGCAAGAGACTCTTTTCCCCCTGCTCGCCGCCGTCGGTGGCTACCTGATCGGCTCGCTGTCCTTCGCCGTCATCGTCAGCCGCGCGATGGGCTTGTCAGACCCGCGCAGCTATGGCTCCGGCAACCCCGGCGCCACCAATGTGCTGCGCTCGGGCAACAAGGTCGCCGCCGTCCTGACGCTGGTGTTCGACGCCCTCAAGGGCTACTTGCCGGTGCTGGCCGTGCTGATCTGGGGCCCGCGCCACGGCCTGGAAGAAGGCACGGCGGCGATGGTCGGCCTGGCGGCCTTCCTGGGCCATCTCTACCCGGTGTTCTTCCGCTTCCAGGGTGGCAAGGGCGTGGCCACGGCGGCCGGCGTCATCTTCGGGCTGAACCCCCTGCTAGGGGTTGCGACGCTGGCGACCTGGCTCATCATTGCCTGGTTCAGCCGCTATTCCTCGCTCGCGGCCATCGTGTCTGCCGCGTTCGCGCCGATGTATCAGTTGCTCATTTGGGAAGCCGGCCCCACGGCGCTGGCCCTGATCATCATGGGTCTGCTGCTGGCGTGGCGCCACCAGGCCAACATCAAGAAGCTGCTGGCCGGCACCGAGAGCAAGCTCGGCGCCAAGGCCGCCACCGCAACCGTCAAACCCCACAAGACCAGGAAGAAATCATGAGCAAGCAAGRAATCGAGCGCTTCGACGTTGGCGCCCGCATGTCCGAAATGGCCGTGCACAACGGCGTGGCCTACCTGGCCGGCCAGGTGCCCGAGGACACCAGCGTTGGCATCGAAGGCCAGACGACCCAGGTGCTGGCCGCCATCGACAAGCTGCTGGAGCGCGCCGGCACGAACAAGGGCCGCATCCTGCGCGCGCAGATCTTTCTGGCTGACCGTGCCGACTTCGCCGGCATGAACACCGCGTGGGAAGCCTGGGTCTCCGCCGGCCACACGCCGCCGCGCGCCACCGTCATCGCCGGCCTGGCACGGCCGGAGTGGAAGGTCGAGATCCTCGTCACAGCGGCCGTCTAAGCGGGGAGGGCCTGCGCGCGCTGGCGCCAGAACGCCACGTCGATCAGCTGCTCCGCGCCAGTGCGCGCGTTGACCAGCCAGAACTGACGGCCATCGGCGCTGATGCGCGCCACCTCGCCCTCGTGCCGCCCGGCGCTGACGCGCTGGCCCAGTGCATTGGCCGGAAAGCCCGGCTCGCGGGCCAGCGCCAGCAGCGGCGTCACCGCCCGCGTGTCGCCCGCCAGCCGCAGTCGCTGCATCAGTGGAGCCAGCAGCGGGCTGGCCGCATCGGCGCCCGACACGAACAGCACCAGCTTGGCCTGCGCCCGGCTCAAGCCCACATTGAGCAGGCGCTGGGCCTCCTCGCCATGCAGGAAGGGCTGGGCGCCGTCGGCCGGGTCGAACAGCACCACCGGCGCCTCGCTGCCCTGGGCGCGGTGCACGGTGCTGACGCGCAACTGCTCCGGCAGACCCCGCGCGCGCAGCCGCTGGCGGATCAGCGCGCGCTGGGCGCGGAACGGCGTCAGCACGATCAATTCCTCGGGCTGCCATTGGCCGCTGGCCAGTGCCTGCTCCACCAGCGCCGCAATCGCCTCCGCCGACTCGCGCCGCACCGGCCCGCGCTCGGCGGCCACCCAGCCGCCATCGGCCTTCACGCGGTGGATGTGGACATGCACGTTGGCGGCAATGTCTCCCAAGGCGCTCTGCCGGGCCGCCTGCCAGTCGGGTGACGCCGCCGCATCGGCCGCCACCCGCAGCGCGCCGTCGTAGAACAGCTGGCTGACCAGCTCGCCAATGGGCGGCGCCATGCGCGACTGCTCGTCCAGCAGCGCCACCGACGCACCCGCGCGAGGCATCTCCGCAAACGCCGAGCGGCCCAGCCAGCGGCGCGCCAGGCGGTCGTCGCTGCGCAGCACGGGCGACAGCTGCTGCGGGTCGCCCGCGAACAGCCGCGCGCGGCCCAGTGGCATCAGCACCAGCGCATGCGCCAGGCTGACCTGGCTGGCTTCGTCGAACACCAGCAGGTCGAAGGGCGGCTCGCCGTCGGCGCTTAGCTCGCGCAGCGTCTTGAGCGTGAAGGCGGCGCGTGTGGTGGTCATGCTGGCCAGCCGGCAGCGCTGCAAGACCTTCAGCGACGCGCTGCGCAGCTCGTCGCGCAGCGCGGCCACGCGGTCGGCCCAGGCCTTCAGCGCGAGGGCGTCGCGGGCCGACGGCCGGGCGCTTTCAGCGCGCGCAAGGCGGGTGATGAGTTCGCGGT
Organism: Roseateles sp. P5_E8; assembly: GCF_054177665.1. Classification (NCBI taxonomy): domain Bacteria; kingdom Pseudomonadati; phylum Pseudomonadota; class Betaproteobacteria; order Burkholderiales; family Sphaerotilaceae; genus Roseateles; species Roseateles sp. P5_E8. Next base: position 31,285 of record NZ_JBGCUM010000028.1, read on the forward strand.
CCTGCGTCGGGATCAGGTGTTCGCGCCCGTCATAGGCGGCCGCGTCGAAGCGCGTGCCCAGGCGTTGCACCTCTGCGCGCAGAGGCTCGCGGCGGCCCTTGTGCAAGGCCTTGTCGACGGCTAGCGTGGCCTGGTCCACCGCCTGGTTGGTGGTGGACAGCAGCAGTACGCGGGCCTGCGGCTGGCGGTCCAGGTACTCGGCCAGCAGCACGCCCAGCGTGGTCGTCTTGCCCGTGCCCGGCGGGCCCCACAGGAAGCCGCTGCTGAAGCCGGCCAAGGCGAGCGCCGCGCGCTGCGCCGGACGCAGCCAGCGGAAGGGCTCGCCCGTCAATGCCGCTCCGCTGTGCAACGGCTGCGGGCTCGACAAGTCGGGCAGGCAGGCCAACGCCTGCTCGGCCCAGGGCGTGTCCCACCAGGCGTCGGCCACCGCGTTCAGGAAGCGCGTCGGGTAKAGGCGGATCAGATGCCCGGCCGGTGGCGGCGGGCCGCTGGCGTTTTGCAGCATGAGCTGGTCGTCTTCCGCCAGCACGGCCAGCACGCTGGCGCCGCCCTTGGCCGGTGCACCCCACCAGGCGCTGGCGCCGTCCAGGCTGTCGTCCAGCAGCGCCTGGGCCGAGGCGGCGCCGGGCCTCTGGCCTTCAGCAAACACATAGCCGGGCTCCAGCGTCACCCGCCACAGCACGCCGTCGCGCTCGCTGTGCAGCACCTTGAAGTCGTAGTACTCGGGCGTGGCCGACAGCTCGGCGTTCAGGGCCGAACGGAGGTCGGCGAGGCTCATCGCAAAGGGGAGGGCTGGCTTCAGGGAAGCGGCACTGTAGCGGCCTCCCGGATCAGAAGATGTTCTTCGGCGGCTGGTAGTCGGCGGGCAGCTCCGTGGGCGTCAGCTCCAGCACCAGCTTCTCGCCGGGCTCCGGCCGGCCGATCTCGATGCGCGCCTTGGTGCCCCAGGCGGACATCACACTGGGATGGCCCAGTTCCACGCCGGGGTCGCCGCGGCGGATCTGCGTCTTGATCAGGACCGCGTTGGCTTCCTTGTTGATCTGGGGCTGCAGCTCTATCCAAAGCACCTCGGTTGTCCAGTCCGGCTGGTCGGCTGGTATGGCGTCCAGACGCAGCTTCATGCGCTCGCCGTCGCGCCCGATCAGCCGAGTTTGGATGCCGGTTTTCAGGCTGTCCGTGCTGCCGGCTCTGACCAAGCTGCGCTCCACCAGGAGCTGCAGTTCGATGTAGCGCGTCCCTGCCGGTGCCGGGCTGGCAGCGGCGTAGGCCAATGACGACACGGCGGTCACCCCAAACGTGAGCAGCAATGCTTTGCGGCGGTTCAGGGGCAGGGGGCRGTTGAGCATCGCAATCCTTTCGACGAGGGGATGGGTCGTGCCCCAGCGGCTGGCTATCGGCGCGCCGTGGTGCGTGAGGTTGTGGGCCGCCAGCAGCGCTTGCGTGTAGTCAACCAGCGCGCCGGGCCGGGTGGCGAGCACCGCGGCGTCGCAAGCGAGTTCTTGGTCGGCCCGCAGCCGGCGCGCGGCCCACCAGGCCAGTGGGTTCCACCAGTGCAGCGCCGTCAGCGCGCAGGCGAGCAGGTTCCAGAGGTTGTCCAGCCGGTCGCGATGCACCTGCTCGTGGGCCAGGATCAGCTCGCGTTCGGCGGGCGAGAAGCGCTGTTCGAAGTCGACGGGCAGCGCGACCCGGGGCCGCAGCAGGCCGACGAGGGCGGGGCTGCTGCCGGCCGGCAGGTGCCGGCCCATGCGCGTCAGGCGCCATTGCCGCCAGGTTTGAGTCGCTGCAACGAGCGCCGCGCCGCCCAGCCACAGCGCCAGCCAGATCAAGGCCTGATCGGGCGGCGGCGCCGGTAGCGCGGGCCCGGCCAGTGCCTCAGTACTGCCCGTGGCTTGCAGCACCACGCGCAGCGGCTCCTGCGCCGGCCGAGGCAGCAGCGGTGCCAGCGACAGCGCCGGCACCAGCAGCCAGGCCGCGTAGACGCTGCCCGCGCCCAGGCGCTTCAGCAGCAGCGGCCGCAACGCCGCCATCAGCACGACGGCCGCGCTCAGCAGCAAGGCCTGCTGCAACAGCACTGCCAGCAGCCGCTCACTCATGCCCCTGCTCCTTCAGCAGCGCCTTCAGCGCCGCCACGTCCTCGGGCTTCAACTTGCGCTCCGACGCGAACTGCGCCACCAGCGGCGCCAGGCGGCCGCCGAACAGGCGGTCGATCAGCGACAGGCCGGTGTCGGCCAACCAGGCGTCCTCGGGCACGGCGGGGGCATACAGGAAGCGCCGGCCGTCGCGCTCGGCGGTGACGGCGCCCTTGTTGAGCAGGCGGTTCAGCAGCGTCTTCACGGTGGCCAGCTGCCAGCCCTGGCGCGGGCCCAGCGTGGCGGCGATCTCATCGGCGCCCTGGGGCGAGCGGGTCCAGAGCTCCTGCATGACCTGGGCTTCGGCCTCGCTGATGGGCGGTGGAGTGGCTTTCTTCATGATTACGCCTGTAAACGATGACCAATGATTACGGCTGTAAACGCATTCGTCAAGTCCCTTGCTGTCACAGGGTCGCCATGTCGCAGCGCTAGGCTGGCGGCATGAGCCGCTGTCGCGGCCGGGAGCCACCATGAGCCACATCGAAGACGAGCTGGTGAAGCGCATTCATCGCGACCTGCAGGACGATTTCGACGAAGAGCTGGAGCTTGAACTGGAAGACCGCGAGCACGGCGTGATGCCCAGCGACGAGGCGTCCTCTGAACGAAAGCGTTATTTCCGCGAGCTGTTCCGGCTGCAGAGCGAGCTGGTCAAGCTGCAGGACTGGGTGCAGCACACGGGCCACAAGGTCGTCATCCTGTTCGAGGGCCGCGACGCGGCGGGCAAGGGCGGCGTCATCAAGCGCATCACGCAGCGGCTGAACCCGCGCGTCTGCCGCGTCGCCGCGCTGCCGGCGCCCAACGACCGCGAGCGCACGCAGTGGTATTTCCAGCGCTATGTGTCGCACCTGCCGGCGGCGGGCGAGATCGTGCTGTTCGACCGCAGTTGGTATAACCGCGCYGGCGTCGAGCGCGTGATGGGCTTCTGCACCGACGACCAGTACGAGGAGTTCTTCCGTTCGGCGCCCGAGTTCGAACGCATGCTGCAGCGCTCAGGCATCCAGCTCATCAAGTACTGGTTCTCGATCAGCGATGACGAGCAGCGCGTGCGCTTCCTGGGCCGCATCCACGACCCGCTGAAGCAGTGGAAGCTCAGCCCAATGGACCTGGAGTCGCGCCGCCGTTGGGAGGCCTACACCCACGCCAAGGAGGTAATGCTGGAGCGCACCCACACGCCGGAGTCGCCGTGGTGGGTCGTGCCAGCCGACGACAAGAAGCGCGCGCGGCTGAACTGCATCCACCACCTGCTGAGCCAGATGCCCTACGAGGAAGTGCCGCACGCCGACATCGAGTTGCCGGCGCGCGAGCGGCGTGAGGACTATCTGCGCAACCCGGTGCCGGACAACCTCATCGTGCCCGAGGTGTATTGATCAACCTCTAGAGTCGGGCCATGAAGTGGCCACCGCTCTCGCTGTTTGTCGTCGTGGGCGCTACCGCGCTGGCCTCCTGGGCCTGGCGCGGCCATGTCGCGGTACAGGACGGCGAGTTGCTGGCCCAGCGTGCCAAGCCGGGCGACATCCGCATGATCTCGTCCGAGACCTGCCCCTACTGCCTGGCCGCGCGGCGCTGGATGACGCAGCAGGGCGTGCCGTTCAATGAATGCTTCATCGAGCGTGACGCGCAATGCCGGGCCGACTACCTGGCCCTTGGCGGCATGGGCACGCCAACGCTCGTCGTGCGCGGCCAGCGCGTCATCGGCTTTGACCGCGCGCGGCTGCTGGAAATCCTGAAATAGACCGAGCCGAATCGGCAACGCTGACTCAGCAGCGCTGGCGATTCGGCTCGGCGGCGGTGGAAAAAGGCGTCATTCGCATGGGAAGGCGCCGGTCTCAGATGCGCTTCGTGCCGGTCTTGGCGGCGGCCAGTGTGGTGTTGCGCAGCAGCGTGGCATCGCTGTAGCCGGTGACGACGACGCGCGGCAGCTGGGCCACTTCGCGGACGGCGTAGCCGGTCACCACGACGCGGGGCAGTTGGGCGATGTCCCGGGTGGCCTTGCCGGTGATGACGACACGTTCCAGCTTGACGATCTCTTGCGGTGCGGCGTGGGCAACAGCAGAGAAGGCCAGGGCCACGGTCGTAACGGCGGCGGCGAAGAAGGTGGTTTGCAGGCTCATGATGGACTCCGTTCGGTGGGTTTCGAACCGCGTGATTGCTTGTTCGATGGAGTCAGTTTCGTCATCACGGCCACTCGCTTCCAGGGGCCTGCGATCAAGCGCGGGTGGCGCTGGATGAACTGCAAGACGGATGGATGAGCTGCGGGAAACCCAGCAAACGGTACTAGTCGACGTGAATGCCGAGCCGGGCAAGGTCGCCCCGCCCCTGGCGCACCAGCACGGGCTCGTCGCCCTGGCTCAGATCCAGCACCGTCGTGGGCTGGGCAGGGCAGGCGCCGGCGTCCAGCACGAACTGGAGCTGACGGTCCAACCGGGCGCACACGTCGGCGGCGTCGTTCATCGGCTCGCTGTCGCCCGGCGGGATCAGCGTCGTCGACAGCAGCGGTTCGCCGAACAGCGCCAGCAGGTCCTGCGTGACGCGGTGGTCGGGCACGCGCAGGCCGATGGTGCGGCGGCTGGGGTGGGACAGGCGCCGCGGCACTTCCTTGGTGGCCGGCAGGATGAAGGTGTAGGCGCCGGGGGTGGCGAGCTTGAGCAGGCGGTACTGGCGGTTGTCGACCATCGCGTAGTTGGCCAGCTCGGACAGGTCGCGGCACAGCAGCGTCAGGTGGTGCTTGTCGTCCACGCCGCGCACGCGCCGCAGCGCTTCGGCGGCGGTCTTGTCGTCCAGGCGGCAGACGAAGGCATAGCTGGAGTCCGTCGGGATCGCGCCCAGGCCGCCGGCCTGCAGCATCTGCGCGGCCTGGCGCAGAAAGCGCGGCTGCGGGTTGTCGGGGTGGACTTCAAAGAGCTGAGCCATGGGAGGGAGCGGGAACTGGATGCTGATGCAAGCGTATACCGGCGCGCCGGGAGACGGGCAAGCAGTGTGCCGCCTTCCTCCGGCGCGGTGGCGCGATGTTGTCTGACGCCGGGCCCAGGGCCTGCCCGGCTACTGTGGGCCATGCCACGCTTCCTTCGTTACGAGGTCCATCCGCAGAACCCGCAGAGCCGGTTCCTGCAGTACGTTGCCAGGCAGATCCAGGCCGGCGACGTGGCGGCGGTGCCCACGGCGGCGGGCTATGGCCTGGTCTGCCGGCTGGATGACAAGTCGGCGACGGACCGGTTGCGTCGCTGCGCGGAAGCGGACCGCGCGCCCGTCGCGCTTCTCTACCGCGATCTGGCGCAGTCGGCCACCTACCTGCATGTCGATGACCGCGCCTTCCGGGCGATCCGCGACGCCGGCGACGGGACGACGGCCTTCGTGCTGCGCAGCACACGGCGTGTGCCCAGGCGCCTGGCATCCGTTGCCGGCGGCGCGAGCGTGCTGCATTTCGGCGGCCATGCGGCCGTGCAAGGGCTGCTCGACCTGCTCGACGAGGCCTTGCTGATCGCGCTGCCCGAAGCCGTTGCGGAATCCGTCGATGACCTGCCGGCCAACTGGCAAGGGGCGCTGGACGTCGCGCTGGACGCGGGGCCGCTGCCGGCAGCCCGGCCCGCCCGGGTGTTGGACCTGCACGGCTTGCTGCAGGCGCGGCCCAGCCTGTCGCGGTGGGCCGGCGCGGCGCAGGCGCAGGCTTAACCGTTGGTCAGTGGATGCGCGCGGCCAGCTCGGCCCAGACGGGCGTGAGCTTGGCAGCCAGCGGCGGCAGCGCGCCGAGGTCGATGCGGCTCTCGTCGGGGGAATGGAAGTCCGAGCCGCGCGAGGCCAGCAGGCCGAACTCCAGCGCCGTGTCGGTGTACTTCACGAACTCGTTCGGCGTGTGGCTGCCGGTGACGACCTCGATGCCGCGCCCGCCATGGCCGATGAACTCGGTGATCAGCGCGTACTCCTCCGTCGGTGTGAAGTCGTAGCGGCCCGGATGGGCGATGACGGCGACACCGCCGGCCCGCGTGATCCAGCCCACCGCGTCTTTCAGCGCGGCCCACTTGTGCGCCACGAAACCCGGCTTGCCTTCGGTCAGGAAGCGGCGGAAGACCTCGGGGATGTCGCTGCAATGGCCGGCATCCACCAGGAAGCGCGCGAAGTGGGTGCGCGAGATAAGGTCGGGGTTGCCGACGTATTTCAGCGAGCCCTCGAAGGCGCCGTGAATGCCCACCGCCGCCAGGCCCGCCGCCATCTCGCGGGCTCGCGGCTCGCGGCCACCGCGGGTGGTGCGCAGGCCGTTGATGATCTCAGGCGCTTCATGGTCGAAGCCCAGGCCGACGATGTGCACCACGCGGCCGGCGAAGCTGACCGAGATCTCGGTGCCGGTCAGGTAGGCCAGGCCGTTCGCCTTGGCCGCTGCGATGGCTCGGGCCTGGCCACCGATCTCGTCATGGTCGGTCAGCGACCAGAGCTGCACCCCGCCCGCCTTGGCGCGCTCGGCCAGCGCCTCGGGCGTCAGCGTGCCGTCCGAGACGACAGAGTGGCAGTGCAGGTCGGCGTTGAGCGAGGGATCGAGCTTCACGCCCCGAGTTTAAGGAGTCGCGGTCGTTGCCTGAGCCTCGACAAGGTATTGCACCCGCTGCTGACCCTGCCATTCGTCCAGGCTGAGCCGGTAGGCCAGCGTGGCGCGCTCGGGCAGCATGTCCACGTGGTTGAACCAGATCGCGTCGATGAGCTTGCCGCCCTGGCGCAGGCGCAGCTTCAGGTGCTTCTCGCCCACCAGCCGCTGCGAGATCACCTCGAAGCGGTCGCAGAACACCGGCGCCTCGAAGCCCTGGCCCCAGACCTGGGCGTCCAGCAGGCGCGCGGTCTCAGCCGTGGCGGCCTCGGCGGGCAGGGCTCCGTCGTGGCGTAGCGTGCGGGTCAGGTCCTGCTCGTTCAACCATTCCTCGGCGACGCGGGCGAAGGCCAGCGCGAAGCGGTTGATGTCGTCGACCGCCAGCGTCGCGCCAGCCGCCATCGCATGGCCGCCGAACTTGGCGAGCAGGTCGGGCTCGCGCTTGCTGACGAGGTCCAGCGCGTCGCGCAGGTGGAAGCCCGGGATGGAGCGACCTGAGCCCTTCAGGTGGCCGTCCGCGCCGCGTGCGAAGACGAAGGTGGGGCGGTGCACGCGGTCCTTGATACGCGACGCGACGATGCCGACGACGCCTTCGTGGAAGTCGGCGTCGAACAGCGCCACGGCCGGTGGCAGCGCGCCGGAAAGTGCCTCGATCAGCCCATCCAGCCGCGCCTCGGCCATCTCGCGCATGCCGCTCTCGATCTCGCGGCGCTCGCGGTTGATGGTGTCGAGCTGGGTCGCGAGTTCGAGCGCGCGCTCGGGGTCGTCGGTGGTCAGCGTTTCTATGCCCAGCGTCATGTCGGCCAGGCGGCCCGCTGCGTTGATGCGGGGGCCGAGCGCAAAGCCGAGGTTGTAGCTATGGGCCTTGCTGGCATCGCACTTCGCTGCCGAGAACAGGGCCATCACGCCCGGCTGGGCCCGGCCGGCCCGCATGCGCTTCAGGCCTTGCGCGACGAGGCGGCGGTTGTTGGCGTCGAGCTTGACGACGTCGGCGACGGTGCCCAGCGCCACGAGGTCGAGCAGGCCATCCAACCGGGGTACCTCGGTGAAGGCGCCACGCGAACGCAACTCCGCGCGCAGGCCCATCAGCACGTAGAAGGCTACGCCCACGCCGGCCAGCGACTTGCTCGCAAAGGTGCAGCCGGGCTGGTTGGGGTTGACGATGGCCTCGGCCTCGGGGACGACGATGACGCCGTCGACCAGGGCGGGCAGGTGGTGGTCGGTCACCAAGACCTTGAGCCCCAGCGCGCGGGCGTGGGCCACGCCGGCGAGGCTGGCGATGCCGTTGTCGACGGTGACAAGCAGCGTGGGTGATTGCTCCAGCGCGAGGTCGACGATGGTCGGCGTCAGGCCGTAGCCGTGCACGGCGCGGTCGGGGACGACGTAGCCGAGCTGGTCGGGCCGCGCGCCCAGCAGCCGCAGGCCGCGCAGCATGACGGCGCAGGCGGTGGCGCCGTCGCAGTCGTAGTCGGCGACGATGACGAGGCGCTCGCCGTTCTGGATGGCGTCGGCCAGCAGCCTGCCGGCTTCAGGCAGGCCCTTGAGGTCGGTGGGCGGCAGCAGCTGGGCCAGGCTTTCATCCAGCTCGCTGGCCTCGCGCACGCCACGGGAGGCCAGCAGGCGGGCCAGCAGCGGCGCGACGCCGGCCTGCTCCAGCGCCCAGGCGGTGCGCGGCGGGACTTCGCGTTCAACGAGCTTGGGCGAGTTCATAGCGCCTCCAACGTGGCGGCTATATCGGGCGCCTGCCAGCGGCGCTTCAGCTTCTCGATCAGCGACAGGGGCTGTGCTGTGAAGTGACGCGCGAAGCGCTCGCCGCACAGCGTCAGGCCGGTCAGTGGTTGAGCCAGTGGCCCGGCGTCCAGCCGCTGCCAGGCCTCGGCCCAGGCGGCAAGGTCGCCATTCAGCAGCGGCTCGGTCAGGCGGGCGTCGACGGTCACGTCGGCCGGCTTGCCGTTGCTTCGACCGATGTCGCCTATCCACACCGAGTTGATCGCATGCTCGCCGCGCGCCTCACGTTCCTCGTTCAGCGCATGGCCGTGCATCAGCATCTGCGCCTCGTTCTGCCAGCGGCGCAGCAGGCGGCTTTGCGGCAGCCAGGGTTCGATGGGTTGGCCCGCAGCGCGTTCGATGCTGGTGGCCTGCACGCCGTCCAGCGCCGTCGCATGGCCGATGGCCCAGTGCGTCGCGTCCAGCAGCCGCCATTGCCAGCCTTCGCTCTCGGGCCACAGCTCGCGCAGCAGCGCGGTGAAGCGGGCCGCGTCGGACTCCGACAGGTTCAGCGCGGCCGGGGGCAGCACGTCCACGCCGTCGCTGCCCACGGCCAGATGCACCGGCGTCATCAGCGCCCAGCTCAGCTCGGGCCCGGCCTCCACCGCCCAGGCCGCAGCGCTTGGCTCCGCCTGTCCGCGCAGGGCGGCCAGCGCAATGTGGTGGGGCGGTTGGGGCGAGAACTCGTCGCTGCCCCAGGTCTCGGCCGGGCTGAGCCGGTTCAGCAGCGTGGCCAGGTTGGGCAGGGCCAGGCTGGAGAACGCATGCCGCGCGGCCTCGTCAAGGGCGCTGGCATGGGGAATCATCAGGTGCATGAGCAGGATTATCCCGGGGGGTTTTTCAAGCGGTTGTCACACAACCTTCATACACTTTTCGTCATGACCGACCCGACTCCGTTGAAGCTGCTCAACCGCGAACACGCCATTCTTGAATTCAACCGCCGCGTGCTCGCCCAGGCGCAGCGCGCAGACGTGCCGCTGCTGGAACGGCTGCGCTACATCTGCATCGTGTCGAGCAACCTCGACGARTTCTTCGAGGTGCGCTTTGCCGACATGCTGGACGCGGCGCGCGACCCGCTCAGCACCGTCACAGGCCAGGACGTCGACCGTGTCGGCCGCGCCGCGCATACGCTGATCGACGAGCAGTACCACGTCTTCAACGAGCAGGTCATGCCGCTGCTGTTGAAGCAGCGCATCGTCGTGCTCAACCATGCCGACCGCGACGGACCGCAGCGGCAGTGGGTGGACAAGTACTTCGAGCGCGAGGTCAAGCCGCTGCTGGTGCCCGTGGGCCTGGACCCGGCCCACCCCTTCCCGCAGGTGRCCAACAAGTCACTTCACTTCATCGCGCGCCTGTCGGGCAAGGACGCCTTTGGCCGCGACAACCGCATCGCCATCGTCAAGGTGCCGCGCGTGCTGCCGCGCGTCATCAAGCTGCCGGCCAATCTCAGCGACGGCCGCCAGGCCTTTGCGCTGCTGACCAGCGTCATCCGCGCGCACCTGGAGGACCTGTTCCCCGGCCGCAAGGTCGAGGCTTTCTCGCAGTTCCGCGTCACGCGCGACTCCGACCTGGAGGTGGACGAGGAAGAGTTCGCCAACCTGCGCCATGCGCTGCGCTCGGGGCTGACGACGCGCCATTTCGGCCGCGCGGTGCGGTTGGAGGTTGTCAACAGCTGCCCGGCCGAGCTGTCGGAGTTTTTGCTGGAGCAATTCGGCCTGCCCAACGCAGCGCTGTACCGCGTCAACGGCCCGGTCAACCTCGTGCGCCTGAACGAGCTGATCGACCAGACCGACGCGCCCGCGCTGCGCTTCAAACCCTATGAGCCGGCCTGGCCGTCGGGCCGCCTGCCGCGCCACAAATCCATCTTCGAGAAGCTCAAGAAGGGCGACGTGCTGCTGCATCACCCCTTCGAGAGCTTCGAGCCCGTCGTGGCGATGTTGCGCGAGGCCGTGGACGACCCCGACGTGCTGGCCATCAAGCAAACCATCTACCGCGCCGGCGCCAAGTCGGAGCTGATGGACCTGCTCATCGAGGCCGCGCGGCGCGGCAAGGAGGTCATGGTCGTCGTGGAGCTGAAGGCACGCTTTGACGAAGAGGCCAACATCAACTGGGCCGAGCGGCTGGAGGCCGTGGGCGCGCAGGTGGTGTACGGCATCGTCGGCTACAAGACCCACGCCAAGCTGCTGCTCATCACGCGCCGCGAAGGCAGCAAGTTACGCCGTTATGGCCATATCTCCACCGGCAACTACAACCCCAAGACGGCGCGCCTATACACCGACCTGGGCCTGCTGACCGCCGACGGCGACCTGACGGCCGATGCCGACTCGGTGTTCCGCCAGCTCGCCTCACTGGGCAAGTTCAAGCCGCTGCGGCGCATGCTGCTGGCGCCCTTCAACATGCACAGCCGCATGGTGGAGTTGCTGGGCCTGGTGGAGGCGGCGGCGCTGGGCGGCTACAAGGGCGCGCGCGTCGTCGTGAAGATCAATGCGCTGACCGATGCCGAGCTCATCCACGGCCTGCTGCGCGCGGCCCAGGCCGGCGCCAAGGTGGACCTGATCGTGCGCGGCGCCTGCATGCTGCCGCCGGGCCTGCCGGGTGTCAGCGAGAACATCGTCGTGCGCTCGGTGGTCGGCCGCTTCCTGGAGCACTCGCGCATCTGCTATTTCCGCTGGGCTGAGCCAAGGGAAGGTGATGGCGGCGAAGCGTTGTTCCTGTCCAGTGCCGACTGGATGAGCCGCAACATGTTCCGTCGCATCGAGGTGGCCTGGCCGGTGATCGACCCCAAGCTGCGCCAGCGCGTCATCGACGAGGCGCTGACGCCCTATCTGCACGACACGATGGACGCCTGGCAGCTCGGGCCGGATGGCCGCTCGGTGCGCGTCAGCGACCACGGCGTCAGCGCTCAGCAGGCGCTGATGCGAAGGTTTTCGGAATAAGGGGCATTCGCATGGACCTGATCCTCTGGCGCCACGCCGAAGCCGAGATCATTGCCCCAGGCCAAGACGACCTGCAGCGCGCGCTGACGCCCAAGGGCGAGCGCCAGGCGCGGCGCATGGCGGCCTGGCTCAACCACCGGCTCGCAGCGACGACGCGCGTGCTCGTCAGCCCCGCGCTGCGCTGCCGCCAGACGGCCGACGCGCTGGGTCGCGAAGTGCGCGTCGTGCCGACTCTGGCGCCGGACGCGCCGATCGCGGCGCTGATCGAAGCCTCGCGCTGGCCCAAGGCCAGCGAGCCGGTGCTGATCTGCGGGCATCAGCCGACGCTGGGGCAGCTGGCGGCGCATCTGCTGGCCGGCGTGGAGCAGGACTGGCCCGTCAAGAAGGGCGCTGTCTGGTGGCTGCGCTGGCGCCAGCGCGATGGCGAGCCCGAGGTGACGTTGCACGCGGTGCAAGGTCCGGATGCTCTTTGACCCCCGCTCAGTCTCGCCACGCTGAACGCGGGCGAGCCTGATCGGCCCCCCGAGGGGGCGGCGATGCTTGCGGCATCGAGCCGCAAGCACATCGCCAAACGGGCCGGCTTGGGAGCGGCCCGGCGCTCGGCCCAAAAACCTGCAAATGCGGCGTTCAGAGGTGCCTTGTCTCTTCCGGCTTGTTCCACCAGTTGTTGTGCAGGCCGTCGAAGTACGTGACCGGCGCGGCGATCAACTCCTCGGGCGTTGCGTCGTCCAGGCAGTTGACCTTCACCGACACGAAAGGCCCGCCCATCTCCTCGATGTGACCACGGCCGAACGAGCGCACGCCGCAGGTCTTGCAGAACAGGTTGTGGATGCTGTCCGAGCCGAACTGGTAGTCGCTCAGCGCGTCTTCCGACGTCAGCAGCCGGAAGTGCTCGGGCTTGGTGCTGGCGCTCCAGTTGCGCGTCTTGAAGCAGATGGAGCAGTTGCAGCGGCCGGTGCCTTCGGCCAGGTCGAGGTCGACTTCAAAGCGCACGGCCTTGCAGTGGCAGCTGCCGGTGTAGGTCTTGAGCATGGTGGTCTCGCGTGGTTGAGGAATGACATCCTCGCGAGCATCGCTGTCAGCGTGTGACAGCAGGGCGCCTGTTGCCGGCCGTTACGCCATCGCCAGTTCCAGCAAGCCCGTTCGTGCCCAGGCCTCGGCCTCTTCCTTCAGCAGATAGCGCGTGCGCGCCTGCTCGCCGGACCAGCTCTTGGGGAATCGCAGCGTCAGCTGCCTGGCCGCACGTTCGAGCGTCGGGCTGCCCGCCTGCACCGGCGTGCGCGCGTGGCAGAGGATGACGGCCAGGCGTAGCGCGATGAGCGGGTCCAGCAGGCTGTCGTCGGCCAGTTGTGACTCCAGCTTGCGCAGCCCGCCGCGCTGGCCCAGCGCCAGCGTGGCCAGGCGTTGCAGCTGGTTCGTGGAGAAGCCCGCTGCATCGACGTGGCCGATGACGTAGGCGCTGTGGCGGTGATGGTCGTGGTGCGACACCAGCATGCCCACCTCGTGCAACGCCGCAGCCCAGCGCAGCTCGCGCAGCGGCTCGGGCAGGGGTTTGGGCACCAGCTGGCGGTAGAGCTGCTCGGCCTGGGTGGCGACGCGCTCTGCCTGGGCGGTGTCGACGCCGAAGCGCTGCTGCAGCTCGGCGACGGAACCGGCCCGCGGGTCGCGTGCGCCGCTGGGCAGCAGGCGCTCGGCCAGGTCGAAGATGACGCCCTGGCGCAGTGCGCCCTTGGTGGGCAGCAGCTCCTTGATGCCGAACTGCGTCAGCAGCGTGTAGAGGATGCACAGGCCGCCGGCCACGACGGGGCGGCGGTCGTCCTTGAGGCCGGGCAGCTGCAGCTTGTCCTGCGAGCCGGCGGCGACGCATTGAGCGATGCACCAGCGCAGCGCGTCCTGCGTGATGCGGCCGTCGGTCTGGCCCGTGGCCGCGAGGATGTGCGACACGGCGCCCACCGTGCCCGACGAGCCCAGCGCCTCTTTCCACAGCTCGGGGCGGAACAGCGTCAGCGCTTCTTCCAGCTCGGCGCCGGCCGCCACCTGGGCAGCGCGGAAGGCCTCGGCCGTGTAGACGCCATCGGCAAAGAAGCGCATGGACAGGCCGACGCTGCCGACGCCGAAGGACTCGGCCAGCAGCGGCTTGCGGCCCTTGCCGAGGATCATCTCGGTGGAGCGGCCGCCGATGTCGATGACCAGTCGCGCCTTGTCCGACGGCTGCAGGCGGGCCACGCCGGCAAAGATCAGGCGGGCCTCCTCGCGGCCGGAGATAACCTCCACAGGATGGCCCAGCGCGGCCTCGGCGCGGGCGAGGAAGGCGTTGCGGTTGCGCGCCTCGCGCAGCGTCTGCGTGGCGACGGCACGGATGCGCTCGGGCGGGATGCCGACGAGCTGCTCGCCGAAGGCCGTCAGGCAGTCCAGTCCGCGCTGCATGGCGTCCTCGGTCAGCATGCCCTCGGCATCGAGGCCAGCGCCCAGGCGCACGCTCTCCTTGATGTAGGTGACGCGCTGGTAGCGCTCGCCGCTGAGGCGGGCCAGTTCCAGCCGGAAGCTGTTGGAACCGATGTCGATGGAGGCCCAGGGTTGGCTGTTCGGGTCGGGGCGCGTCGTCATGGGCGCGGATTGTCGGGGCAAAATTTGACGCTCCTCTGTAACCCTGCCCCCCAGGAGCCCTCATGTTGAAAGAAGAGATCGACAGCCTCGCCCCCGGACGCGATTTCAGTCGCCGTGGCTTCGTGCAGACGGCCGTGGGCAGTGGCTTCGCGGCGGCCGTGCTGCCGGTGACGGCGCAGACCATCGCAACYGACGCGGCAGGCCTGGAAGCGGGCAGCGTCACCATCCCGGTGGGCGATTTCAAGATGCCGGCCTACCACGCCCAGCCGGCAGGCAAGAAGAACCTGCCGGTCATCCTGGTGGCCAGCGAGATCTTTGGCGTACACGAGCACATCGCCGACGTCTGCAGGCGCTTCGCCAAGCAGGGCTATCTGGCCATCGCGCCCGAGCTGTTCGCGCGACACGGCAATGCCGGCGCCTACACGGACATCCCTAAGCTCATCAGCGAGGTCGTCAGCAAGGCAAGCGACGCGCAGGTGAACGCCGACCTGGACGCCGCCGGCGCCTGGGCCGCAGCCAACGGTGGCGACACGGCGAAGCTGGGCATCACCGGCTTCTGCTGGGGCGGGCGCACCACCTGGGCCTATGCCGCCCACAACCCCAAGCTGACGGCGGGCGTGGCCTGGTACGGCCCGGTGGCGCGCAGCTACCACCCCGGCGACAAGACCATCGTCGAACGCGCCGCCAGCATCAAGGCGCCGGTGCTGGGTCTGTACGGCGCGGCCGACACGGGCATCCCGGTCGAGACGCTGACGCAGCTGGAAGCGGCGCTGAAGGCGGCCGGCAACCTGAAGAGCGAGTTCGTCGTCTACCCCGACACGCCGCACGCCTTCCACGCCGACTACCGGCCCAGCTATCGCAAGGCCGCCGCCGACGACGGCTGGGCCAAGTGCCTCGCCTGGTTCCGCAAGAACGGCGTCGCCTGAGCGCGCAGGGACAATGCGCGGATGACCCTTCTCTACATCGTGCTCGCCACCTTCGCGGGCGGGCTGCTGTCGGTGCTCGTCGCCGCGAGCCTGACCGTCGGCGTGCTGACCCGCCTGGTGAAGAGCCTCGTCAGCCTGTCGGCCGGCATCCTGCTGGRCACTTCGCTCTTGAACGTGCTGCCCGAGGCCTTCGAGAGCCACACCGCCGCGCCGCAGACGCTATTCGCCGTGCTGCTGGGCGGCCTGCTGTTCTTCTGGCTGCTGGAGAAGGTGGAGCTCTACCGCCACGTGCACCACCACGAGGGCGACGGCCACCACCATCACCACCACTTCGACGCGGAGCAGGCCGGGCGCGGCGGGCTGACCGTGCTGGTGGGCGACAGCATCCACAACTTCTGCGACGGCGCCATCATCGCGGCGGCCTTCTTGGCCGACACGCGGCTGGGTTTCGCGACGGCGCTGGCCATCGTTGCGCATGAGATCCCGCAGGAGGTGGGCGACTACATCGTGCTGCTGAACGCCGGGTTGAGCCGCGCCAAGGCGCTGCTGTTCAACGCCATCTCGGGCATGGCCTCGGTCGTCGGTGGCGTGCTGGGCTACTTCCTGATCGGCAGCTTCGAGTCGGCGCTGCCCTATCTGCTGGTGCTGGCGTCCAGCAGCTTCATCTACATCTCGGTGGCCGACCTGCTGCCGCAGCTGCAGCAGCGTCTGGCCTGGCGCGAGACCTTCGCCCAGGTCGCCTGGCTGGCCGTGGGCCTGGCCGTGGCCTTTGGGGTGTCCACGCTGCTGCATGGAACTCATTGACGCAGCCTTGCGCGGCGCCCTGGTGGCGCTGCTGACGCTGGTTGTCGCCATCCTCGCGCCGCATTGGCGGCATGACCGCCATGCCGACCTCGTGCGGGTCAGCCTCGCGCTGGCGCTGTCCTTGGCCGTGCAGGCGGTGTCGGCTTCACCCTGGGTCGAACACCGGCTGAGCTGCGCGGCGCAGTCGCCTGGCATCGGCATCTCGCTGGGCGCAGCGGCGCTGTTCTGGCTGTTTGCGTGCGCGGTGTTCGAGGACGGTTTCCGCCTGCGCGCCTGGCACGTCGCGCTGTGGGCGGCGGTCGTGGCGTTCGGCGCATCCATCTGCCAGTGGGCGGGCTGGTGGCCGGCAATCGCACTGCTGCGCGCCGTGCCCATTGCCTTCGTGCTGCTGGGCCTGGCCGCCGTCGTCGGGCCGTGGCGGGTGGACCTGGTTGAAAAGCGCCGGCGCTGGCGCGGTGTCGTCGTGGGTGGCGGCGCGGTCTATGCGCTCGTCATGGTGAGCCTGCGCATCCGCTCTGCCGACGGCAACCTCAGCAGCCTCGGCGCGCTGGGTGACGTGGCCATGATGCTGGCGCTGACCAGCCTCATCGCCTGGCGGCTACTGGCGCCGCGCGCGCAGGGGCTGTGGGGCGAGGACGCGCCGCCCCTTCCCGCACCTCCCGCGCCACCGGCCGCCGAGCCGCAGGACCAGGCCGTGGCCGCCGCACTCGCCAAGCTGATGGGCGAGGGCCGCGGCTACGCGCAGGAGGGCCTGAGCTTGGCCGGCCTGGCCGAGCAGTTGGCCACGCCCGAGTACCGGCTGCGCCGCGTCATCCACCAGACCCTGGGCCACCGCAACTTCACGGCCTATGTGAACGGCCTGCGCCTGCTTGAGGCCAAGCGCCGCCTGGCCGACCCCGCCCAGCGCGCGCTGCCGGTGCTAACGATTGCGCTGGACGTCGGCTTCGGCTCCATTGGCCCGTTCAACCGCGCCTTCAAGGCGGATACGGGGCTGACGCCGACCGAATTCCGCCAGAAAGCGCTGGCCGATTCATGAAATAGCGCGCCGAAACCTGCAAAGCGCGGGTTTCGGCCAGACGTGGCGGGCGCATCCGCCGAGGCTGAGGGCTTCTCAACTCCGAGGAGCCTCCCATGTTCTTCCGCCTCCTGCTGGCCAGCTTGACGCTGAGCGTCACCGCTCACGCCGCCACCATCGGCACGCTGACCCTGCCCGCCGACGAAGCAGGCGCCGCCGTCGCGCTGTTCTATCCCACCGCCGCCGCCGGCAAGTCCGAGACGCGCGGCGACCTGACACTGATGCTGGCGCACGACGCGCCGCCCGTGCTCGGCAATGGCCGCCTCATTGCCATTTCGCATGGCTCCGGCGGCGGCCCCTGGGTGCATTCCACGCTGGCCAAGGCCCTGGTCGACGCCGGCTTTGTCGTCGTGCTGCCGCTGCACCGAGGCGACAACTGGCAGGACCCAGGCCGCCCCGGCCCCGACAGCTGGAAGCAGCGCCCCGCCGAGATCAGCCACGCCATCGACCGTGTGGCCGCCGACCCGCGCTTTGCCGGGCTGAAGCTGGACCGCGTGGGCGTCTTCGGCATGTCGGCCGGCGGCCACACGGCGCTGACGCTGGCCGGTGGCGCCTGGTCGCCCGAGCGCTTTCGTGCGCATTGCGAGCGCCATCTGGCCGAGGATTTCCAGAGCTGCATCGGCCTGGCCACGCGCCTGACCGGCGGCGGGCTGGACGGCTTCAAGCTGTGGCTGGCTCAGCGCGTGCTCAACTGGAAGTTCGGTGGCGACGCCGCGCCGCAGACCCACGCCGACTCGCGCATCGCCGCCGTCGTGGCCGGCGTGCCGCTGGCGGCCGACTTCGACCTCGCCACGCTGGCCCGCCCGCGCGTGCCGCTGGGCCTCATCACCGCCAGCGACGACCGCTGGCTGCTACCGCGCTTTCACAGCGATCCGCTGCGTGCCGCCTGCCCCGGCTGCGAACTGCTGGCCGACCTGCAGGGTGCGGGCCACGGCGCGCTGCTGGCCCCTGCGCCGCGGGCCACCGAGCTGGGCTCCCTGGAATGCGCCATGCTGTGCGACCCGCCCGGCTTCGACCGCCCCGCGGCAACGGCGCTGTGGGTAGCGCGCACGGTGGCCTTCTTCCAGCGCCATCTGCTGGGCGGCGCTACTTCACGATGAGGACGGGCAGGTCGATGTGGTTCAGCACCTTCTGCGTCTCGCTGCCCAGCAGCAGGGCGGCCAGGCCGCTGCGGCCGTGGGAGGCCATGACGATGAGATCCACGTTCTCGGCCTTGGCGTGGTCGACGATGGCCTCCCAGGCGTGCAGCGCCTCGATGGTGTGACCCTTGCACGATAGGCCCTGCGCCGCTGCGGTGGCGCAGACATCTTCGACGCGCTTGACCGCGACGCGCTGCTGGGCGTCTATGAAGTCCTGCGGCGGCACGGGCTGGATCTCGGAGACCGCGCTGTAGGGGAAGGGCTCCATGACGCTGAGCGTCAGCAGCTGGGCGCCATGCACCTTGGCGAGCTCGACGGCGGTGGCGACCGCATGGCTGGTGATGTCGGAGCCGTCCGTGGGAACGAGGATGCGCTTGAACATTCGGTCCTCCAGTCGTTGCGGGAAACCGCAGTTTGGACCATCAGGCGCCGCGATGCTTGTCGGAGATCAAGCCTTTGCAATCGGTCGAGCGGGGTCGGCCGACCATTCGCTCCACGAGCCAGGGTAGAGCACGCCATCACCGAGGCCCGCGTGGCGCATGGCCAAGAGGTTGTGACAGGCGGTGACGCCGGAGCCGCATTGGTGAACGACGGTGTCCGCGGCCAGCGCTTGCAGCTCGGCGCGCAACTGGGCAGCGGGCTTGTAGCGGCCGTCGGCGCCGAGGTTGTCCTTGAAGAAGCGGTTGCTGGCACCAGGGATGTGGCCAGCGGCCTTGTCCAAAGGCTCGACGTCACCACGGAAGCGCTCGGCGGCGCGGGCGTCGATGAGACGGACCTTGCCGAGTTGCTTGAGCAGCGTGGCGGCGTCGATCTGCTGCGTCAGCGGTTCACCGGGCTGCCAGTCTGTGGGCGTGATGGTGGGTGCGTCGGTGGTGCGCTCACCGTCCCAGGCGCCGTCGAGCACGGCGACTTCGGCGTGGCCCAGCCAGCGCAGCATCCACCAGGCGCGCGCCGCGTACATGCCGCCCTGGGCGTCATACGTGACGACCTGGCGGCCTGCTGTGAGGCCCAGGCGCCGCAGCAGCGCGGCGAAGGCGTCGCGCTCGGGCAGCGGGTGGCGGCCGTGGAAGACGCCGTCGGGGCCTGTCTTGGCGCCCGCGAGGTCGCGGTCCAGGTGCAGGTAGAACGCACCGGGAATGTGGCCGGCGGCGTAGGCGCGCTCGCCAGCAGCGGTGTCGGCCAGGTCGAAGCCGCAGTCGAGGATCAGCGGGTCGCCGTGATCTTCAATGAGGGCGCGCAGCTCGGCGGGGGAGATCAGCGTCTGGTAGCTCACGGTCATGACTCGTTGGGGTTGAACTGGCTGTCTTTCGGCGGCGGCGCCACCTTGGCGCGCAACATCGTGGCGATCAGGCCGGCGCCGATGATGAGCAGCATGCCGACCGTGGCGGGCCAGGTCAGCGGGTCCTTGAACAGCAGCATGCCGTAGCCGAAGGAGAAGACGATGCCGAGGTATTGCAGGCAGGCGTTCACCAGCGGCCGGCCGATGGCGTAGGCGCGCGTCAGGCAGACCTGGGCGGTGGTGGCGAGCAGGCCGACCGCGAGCAGCAACGCAGCGCCCCACAGTGTGTGCGTCTGCAGGCCGCCCTCGGTCACGGCGGTGATGAGGGCGCCGGCGATGGCGCCGCCCATCGAGAAGTAGAAGACGACGCGCAGCTCGGGCTCGCCGGCCCGGCCCAGCGCCGTCACCTGCAGATAGGCCATGGCGGCCAGCATGCCCGACACCAGGCCGGCCAGACCGTGCCAGAGCTGCTGCTGGTCCAGCGTCGGGCGCAGGATGAGGGCGACTCCGACGAAGCCCAGCAGCACCGAGGCCATCAGCCGCCAATCAAGTTTTTGCGCGCCCATCAGCACCGCGCCGCCGAGCAGGAACAGGGCCATCCAGACGGAGGACATGTAGTTCAGCGTCATGGCGGTTGCCAGCGGCAGCTTGGCGATGGCATAGAACCACAGGCACAGCGAGGTGACGCCCGAAATGCTGCGCCACAGGTGCATGCCGGGCAGCTTGGTGCTCAGGCTGATGCCCTGCTGGCGCGTCAGCAAGGCCATGGCCGTCATGCCGACCAGGCCCCGGTACATGACGATCTCGCTGGCCGCGTAGAGCTCGCTGGCCAGCTTGACGCAGACGCCCATGGTGGCGAACAAGAGCGTCGCCAGCACCATGAGCATGGGGGCCGGCATCAGGGTGGCGTGCCGATCTCGTTGCCGATTTCGTTCCGATACCACTCGTGGAAGTGCTGCATGCCGTCTTCCATTGGGCTCTGGTAGGGGCCGGTTTCGTTGTCGCCACGCATCATCAGCGCCTTGCGGCCGGCATCCATGCGCTCTGCGATCTCGTCGTCCTCCACGCAGGTCTCCATGTAGGCCGCCTGATGGGCTTCGACGAAGTCGCGCTCGAAGGCGACGATCTCCTCCGGGTAATAGAACTCGACGAGGTTGAGCGTCTTCTGGGGGCCGAGCGGGTGCAGCGTCGACACGACCAGCACATGCGGGTACCACTCCACCATGATGTGCGGGTAGTAGGTCAGCCAGATCGCGCCGGCCTCGGGCGGGCGGCCCTCGCGGAACTTCAGCAGCTCGTCATGCCAGCGCTGGTAGACCGGCGAGCCCGGGCGCTCCAGCTCGTTCTGCACGCCGACGGTCTGCACCGAGTGGTGCTTGCCGAACTCCCAGGCCAGGTCGTCGCAGCTGACGAAGCCGCCCAGGCCGGGGTGGAAGGGGCCGACGTGGTAGTCCTCCAGATAGACCTCGATGAAGGTCTTCCAGTTGTAGTTGCACTCGTGGGCCTGGACTTTGTCCAGCACGTAGCCGGAGAAGTCGAGCTGGGCGCGTGGGCCGAGCTGGGCCAGTTCCGCAGCGACGTCATGGCCGTTGGCCTCGAACAGCAGGCCGTTCCATTCCTGAAGCTTGTAGCGGTTCAGGTTGAGGCAGGGGTCCTGCTCGAAATGCGGTGCGCCGATCAGTTCGCCCTGATGTGAATAGGTCCAGCGGTGCAGCGGGCAGACGATGTTGGCCTGGGTGTTGCCGCGCCCGCGCAACATGACCGCCTGGCGGTGCCGGCAGACGTTGGAGATCAGCTCGATGCCTTGGCTTGAGCGCACCAGCGCCCGTCCTTCGCCCTCCTGCGGCAGGGCGTAGTGGTCCCCGATTTCAGGGACGGCCAGTGCATGGCCGACGTAGCGGGGCCCCCGCTGAAAGATGCTGGCCTGCTCGCGCTGGAACAGATCGGGATCGAAATAGGCGCTCACCGGGAGCTGGGTCTGGCTGCGTTTGAGCGCCGAGACGGGAAGACTCAGGTCGGACATGATCCAGGCGGGTCTTTCAGACGGGTAGGGGTGCTGCGTCCCTCCGGCGCATCTCGTTGCCGAGTCGGCCAGGTTGCTAGGTGATGGATGGGAGGCGGATCGCGCTTGCGCGCGTCCTGCCAAAGGCCGCGCTCGCGCGACCGCGGGGAAGGGTGGGGATTCTACCCAGGGCGTCGGGCACCGGCTACCGCAAGGCCTTGGTGGCACGGGAATGTCAAAACCCGCTGACTACAATCGCTGTTTCGCGTTCTGAAATGACAAAGTCCTCCCCCCGCACCAAGGCCGCCGCGTCAGACGGCAGTGATCTCAGCTACGAGCAAGCGCTCGACGAGCTTGAGCGCCTGGTGGCGGCCATGGAGGGCCAGCAGCTGCCGCTGGACCAGCTCCTGCAAAGCTACAAGCGCGGGGCAGAACTGCTGACCCTGTGCCGTGGCCGCCTGCAGGCGGTGGAGCAGCAGGTCAAGCTGCTGGACGGTGCTGAATTGAAGGCCTGGGAGGGCTCCTGAAGATGGATGCAAAGGACTTTGACCACTGGGTGGACACGTCGCTGACCGCCTTCGAGGCGGCCATCGACAGCCTGGTGCCTGCGAATGCGCCGGCCGGTCTCGGCGAGACCATGCGTTACGCCGCGCTGGGCGGCGGCAAGCGGCTGCGCCCGCTGCTGGTGCTGGCGAGCTGCGCGGCCGTCAGCGGCGACAGCTTTGCGGCGATGCGTGCGGCCTGTGCGGTCGAGCTGATCCACGCCTACTCGCTGGTCCACGATGACATGCCCTGCATGGACAACGACGTGCTGCGCCGTGGCAAGCCGACCACGCATGTGGCCTTTGGCGAAGCCCAGGCCATGCTGGCCGGCGACGCGATGCAGGCCCTGGCCTTCGACGTGCTGACGCCGGACGACGGCATCGAGCCCGCATTGCAGGCGCGGTTGTGCCGGTTGCTGGCGCGCTCCTCCGGCTACGACGGCATGGCCGGCGGCCAGGCCATCGACCTGGCGAGCATCGGCAAGCAACTGGATGAATGCACGCTGCGCGACATGCACCGCCGCAAGACCGGCGTGCTGCTGCAGGCCAGCGTGATGATGGGCTCGGCCTGCGGGTCGGCGTCGCCGCAGGCAACGAAGGCGTTGTCAGACTACGGCGCCGCGCTGGGCCTGGCCTTCCAGGTTGTCGACGACATCCTCGACGTGACCCAGGAATCGCATGTGCTGGGCAAGACTGCCGGCAAGGACCAGGACGCCAACAAGCCGACTTATGTCAGCGTGCTGGGCCTGGAGCCGGCTCGTATCCTGGCCCAGCAACTGCGCGCCGAGGCCAAGTCGGCGCTGGCTGCCAGTGGCCTGGCCGACGTCAGCCACCTGAGCCTGCTGGCCGACTCGGTCGTCGAGCGCGTGAACTGAGGGCTTCGCCATGGAATACACGTTGCTGAACGGCATTGACACTCCGGCCGACCTGCGCCGCCTGCCTCGCACGGACCTGCGCAAGGTCGCCGACGAGCTGCGCGCCTATGTGCTGGAGAGCGTCTCCCAGACCGGCGGCCACCTCGGCTCCAATCTCGGCACGGTCGAGCTGACGGTGGCGCTGCACTACGTCTACAACACGCCGGAAGACCGGTTGGTGTGGGACGTGGGCCACCAGACCTACCCGCACAAGGTGCTGACCGGCCGACGTGCGCGCATGGGTTCGTTGCGCCAGCTCGGCGGCATCAGCGGCTTCCCGCGCCGCGACGAGAGCGAGTACGACACCTTCGGCACCGGCCATTCGTCTACCAGCATCTCCGCCGCCCACGGCATGGCCATGGCGGCCAAGCTCAAGGGCGAGAGCCGCAAGGCCGTGGCCATCATCGGCGACGGCTCGATGACGGCGGGCATGGCCTTCGAGGCGCTGAACAACGCCGGCGTGGCCCATGGCGGCCTGCTGGGTGACGTGCTCGTCATCCTGAACGACAACGACATGTCGATCAGCCCGCCGGTCGGTGCGCTGAACAAGTATCTGGCCCGCCTGATGAGCGGCAGCATCTATGCCGCTGCCCGCGAGGGCGCCAAGAGCGTGCTGAAGAACACGCCGCTCTACGAGTTCGCGCGCAAGTTCGAGGAGCACACCAAGGGCATGGTCGTGCCGGGCACGATCTTCGAGGAGTTCGGCTTCAACTACGTCGGCCCCATAGACGGCCACGACCTSGACTCGCTGRTGCCCACGCTSGAGAACCTGCGCGACAAGAAGGGCCCGCAGTTCCTGCACATSGTCACCAAGAAGGGCGCGGGCTACAAGCTGGCCGAGGCCGACCCGGTCAAGTACCACGCCGCCGCCGGCAAGTTCGACCCGGCCGTGGGCTTCGTCAAGCCGGCCACGCCTGGCAAGCTCACCTTCACGCAGGTGTTTGGTGACTGGCTGTGCGACATGGCCGAGGCCGACCCGCGCCTCGTCGGCATCACGCCGGCCATGCGTGAGGGCTCGGGCATGGTGGAGTTCCACAAGCGCTTCCCGCAGCGCTATCACGACGTCGGCATTGCCGAGCAGCATTCGGTCACCTTTGCCGCCGGCATGGCCTGCGAAGGCATCAAGCCGGTCGTGGCGATCTACTCGACCTTTCTGCAGCGCGCCTACGACCAGATGATCCACGACGTGGCCATCCAGAACCTGCCCGTGCTGTTCGCGTTGGACCGCGCCGGGCTGGTGGGTGCGGACGGTGCCACGCATGCCGGCAACTACGACATCGCCTACACGCGCTGCATTCCCAATATGGCCGTGCTGACGCCGGCCGACGAGGACGAATGCCGCCAGGCGCTCTACACCGGCTTCATGCACAACGGCCCGGTGACGGTGCGCTACCCGCGAGGCGCGGGCGCTGGCGTCACGCCGGTCAAGGCGATGACGGCGCAGGCCTGGGGCAAGGGTGAAGTCAGGCGCAAGGGTCAGCGCGTCGCCATCCTGGCCTTCGGCACGCTGCTCTACCCGGCGCTGGCAGCCGCCGAGCGCCTGGACGCGACGGTCGCCAACATGCGCTTCGTGAAGCCGCTGGACGCCGAGCTCGTCGCCGAGCTGGCACGCACGCATGACGCCATCGTCACCGTCGAGGACGGCTGCATCATGGGCGGCGCCGGCAGCGCAGTGACCGAGGCACTGAACGCGGCCGGCTTGAATGTGCCGGTGCTGCAGCTGGGCCTGCCCGACGAGTTCGTCGAGCACGGCGATGTGGCCAAGCTGATGAGCCTGTGCGGCCTGGACGCGGCCGGCATCGAGGCCAGCATCGTCAAGCGCTTCGCCGCCAAGCCTGTGGTCGTTGCTCGCGCCGCAACGCGCTGAGCAAGGCGTCGACCAGCGGCTGTGCAGGTCGATGCAGGGGAATCAGCGCCGAGACCCGGTAGGGAATCGAGACGGTCAGCGGCCGCACCTCCAGACCTGATCCTGCGCAAGCCGCTGCGGTCAGCGGATTGACGATGGCCACGCCCAGGCCTGCGCGTACCAGTTCGCACACGGCGACGGCGCTGTGCGTCTGCAAGCGCAGCCGCCGCTGCACACCCGCCGCATCGAACCGGGCATCGATTTCGCGCCGGTAGGGGTCTTCCTGCGCGAGGCTGATGAAGTCCTGGCCTGCGAAGTCCTTCAGCGCCAGCCGCTTGCGTGACGCGAGCGCATGGCCGGCCGGCAGCACGGCCACCTCGTCCGCCTCCAGCACCGGCTCCACGCGCACACCGGGCAGTGGCGTCGCCTGCTCGGCCAGGCCGAGGTCGAAGCGCTGCTCGCTCATCCACGCATCCAGCAACGGCGGCTCGGCGGGCGTGATGTCGACACGCACGCCTGGGTGCCGTTCCAGCAAGGTGGCGAGCGCGCCGGGCAGCAGCGCGTGGCTCAAGGCGGGCAGGCTCAGCACGCTCAACTCCGCGTCGGCATCGCGGCCCAGCGCCTCGGCGCGCTCGATGACACGGGCCAGGCCCTGGAAGCTGCGCTCCACTTCGTCGAACAAGGCCCGCGCCCGCGCCGTCGCCTTGAGCCGGCCGCGCTCGCGCTCAAAGAGGGCGTAGCCCAGCAGTTGCTCAAGGCGTGCCAGGTCGCGGCTCAGCGTCGGCTGCGAGGTGTGCAGCAACGCGGCCGCGCCGGTGACGCTGCCGGCCGTCATGACGGCGCGAAAGACTTCGATGTGGCGGTGCTGGATATCCATATCAGAACTGGATTGTCCAACGATAAATTGCAATTTGATTGAATGGCTTGCGCCCGGCATGCTGCGAAGCATGACCAAGCCCCTGCCTTCCGCCCTGACGCCCGCCCGCCTGCAATCCCTGGCTGCCGAACATGGCACGCCACTGTGGGTCTACGACGCCGCCACGATCCGCGCCCGCGCGGCGTCGCTGAAGCGGTTCGACGTGGTCCGCTTTGCGCAGAAGGCCTGCTCCAACATCCATGTGCTGAAGCTGCTGCGCGAGGCCGGCGTCAAGGTCGACTCGGTGTCGCGCGGAGAGATTCTGCGGGCGCTCGCGGCCGGCTACCAGACGGGCGGCGACGAGATTGTCTTCACGGCCGACCTGTTGGACCACGCCACGCTGGCCACCGTCGTCGAGCACCGCATCCCGGTCAACGCCGGCTCCATCGACATGCTCCACCAGCTGGGCGCGGCGTCGCCCGGCCATCCGGTCTGGCTGCGCATCAACCCCGGCTTCGGCCATGGCCACAGCCACAAGACCAACACCGGCGGCGAGCACAGCAAGCACGGCATCTGGCACGCCGACCTGGCCGAGGCACTGGCCGCCATCCGCCAGCACGGGCTCAAGCTCGTGGGCCTGCACATGCACATCGGCTCAGGCGTTGACTACGGCCATCTGGCCCAGGTCGGCGAAGCCATGGTGGGCCTGGTGCGCCAGACGGTCGCGGCCGGGCATGACCTGCACGCGATCTCGGCCGGCGGTGGCCTGTCGATTCCCTACCGCGAGGGCGATGCCGGCATCGACGTCGATCACTACTTCGGCCTGTGGGACGCCTCGCGCCGCGAGGCCGAGGCGTTGGTTGGCCACAAGCTGACGCTGGAGCTGGAACCCGGCCGCTACCTCGTCGCCGAAAGCGCCGTGCTGCTGGCCGAGGTGAGGGCGGTCAAGAGCGCCGGCGCCAACCGCTTCGTGCTGGTGGACGCCGGCTTCAACGAGTTGATGCGCCCGGCCATGTACGGCAGCTTCCACGCGATGACGCTGCTGCCGAACGACGGCGTGGCGCGGCCGGTGCGGGAGTCGGTCGTGGCCGGCCCGCTGTGTGAGTCGGGCGACGTATTCACGCAGGCCGCCGGCGGCGAGGTGCTGACGCGCGCGCTGCCGGAGGCGCAGATCGGCGACCTGCTCGCCATCCACGACGCCGGGGCCTACGGCGCGTCGATGTCCAGCAACTACAACAGCCGGCCGCTGGCGGCGGAAGTGCTGGTGGATGGCGCGTCGGCCCGCCTGATCCGCCGACGTCAGACGGTCGATGAATTGCTCGCGCTGGAGCTGTGACGCGCGCCACCACTGTCAGCGGCTGGAGCCGTTAGCCCAAAGTCCGGTCATCATCCGGCCATGAAACTCGTTCCGATTCAACAGGTTGGCGGCCACATCAAGGCCGGGGCGCCGCTGCCGTTCGGGGTCCGCGATGCGGAGGGCAAGCTGCTGTTGGCCAAGGGCCAGCCGGTGCCGAATGAGCAGACGCGTGAGGCGCTGCTGAGCCGCGGCGTCTTCGTCGACATGGAGGAGCTGCGCGACGCCTCGCGCCGTGGCAACGACGAGGGCAGCGGCGGCGAGGACTTCTTCGCCCGCTGGGAGGCGCTGCAGACGCGCCTGTCCGTGCTGCTGCGCGCGCCGCAGGAGCCGCTCTTCCTGGCCCGCGTGAAGGAGTGCGCCGCCCAGCTCATCGCCTGGGCCGAGCGCTTCCCGGACCAACTCCTCTTCGTCGTCATCCAGCACGACCACAGCCGTCACGAGGTCTACGGCCTGGCCCACCTGCTGCACACGGCCGCCGTCTGTGCGCTGCTGTCGCGCCGCCTGGCCTGGACGCCGGAGCGCCAGAAGAGCCTGGTCGGCGCGGCGCTGACGATGAACCTGTCCATCATCGATCTGCAAGGCCGCCTGGCCTCGCGCGGTGGCAAGCTCTTGCCGCCGCAGCGCGCGGCCATCGACCGCCACCCCGACGAGGCCGTGGCCTGGCTGCGCAATGCCGGCCTGGACGATGCCGAATGGCTGACCACCGTGGCCCAGCACCATGAGCAGCCGGGCGGCGGCGGCTACCCGCAGCATTTGGCCGAGCCGGACGAGACCTCGCAGCTGCTGCGCCTCGTGGATGTCTTCCTCGCCAAGCTCGCCAGCCGCGGCGGGCGGGTGGGCCTGACGGCGCCGCAGGCGGCCAAGACGCTCTATACCGGCAGCAATGGCCATGCGTTCGCTGCGCTGCTGGTCAAGGAGCTGGGGATGTTCCCGCCCGGCACCTTGGTTAAGCTTGCGAGCGGTGAAATCGCCGTCGCCGTGCGGCGCGGAACATCAGGCAGTACACCCATCGTCAGCGCCGTCATGAATCGTCAAGGAGATGCCTTGGGCTCGCCGGTCCGGCGCGACACCGCGTCGGCCGAGCATGCGATCACGGGGCTGGTCGCGGTGCAGCAGCTGCGCGTGCAATTGACGCCGCACAAGCTCTACGACCGCCGCTACGAGGCTTAGTCACGCGCCCCCGATAGGCTGAGTCAATAACACCGATTTGATTAATGTTTTCAACCGAAAACACTTCATCGATATAGTTCTTCCTATCCCTTCTTTCCCTCCTTTTCCACCCCCACGGAGCCTTCCATGTCCCTGATCAACACCCAAGTCCAGCCCTTCAAGACCGAAGCCTTCCACAACGGCAAGTTCATCACCGTCAGCGACGAAACGCTGAAGGGCAAGTGGTCCGTGCTGATCTTCATGCCGGCCGCCTTCACCTTCAACTGCCCGACTGAAGTCGAAGACGCGGCCGACAGCTACGCCGAGTTCCAGAAGATGGGCGCCGAGGTCTACATCGTCACGACCGACACGCACTTCTCGCACAAGGTCTGGCACGAAACCTCGCCGGCCGTCGGCAAGGCCAAGTTCCCGCTGGTGGGCGACCCGACCCACACGCTGACCAACGCCTTCGGCGTGCACATCCCCGAAGAAGGCCTGGCGCTGCGCGGCACCTTCGTCATCAATCCCGAAGGCATCATCAAGACCGCCGAGATCCACTCGAACGAGATCGCCCGTGACGTGTCGGAAACGCTGCGCAAGCTGAAGGCCGCCCAGTACACCGCCGCCCACCCCGGCCAGGTCTGCCCGGCCAAGTGGAAGGAAGGCGCGGCCACGATCGCCCCGTCGCTGGATCTGGTCGGCAAGATCTAAACAGCCGTGCTGTTCGTTAGGAGCCCGGGAGGGCTCCTTCCTTCCGCAGAGCCTCACCGGTTCTGCTGAAAGGGCCTCCGACCCTGGGGACCCTTTCAGCAGTGGCCAGCCTCGCCACGCCTCACTGAAAGGACCTGACCATGTTGGACGCCGCACTGAAGACCCAGCTCCAGGGCTACCTGGACCACGTCAAGCTCCCCTTCGAGATCGTCGCCACGCTGGACAACTCCGCGTCCAGCGACGAGATGCGCGAACTGCTGGAAGAGATCGTCGGCATGAACGACAAGATTTCGTTCCGCGCCGATGGCGTCGACACTCGCACGCCGTCCTTCCTGCTGCGCCGCACCGGCACCGAGCAGAGCCTGCGTTTCGCGGCCATCCCGCTGGGCCACGAGTTCACGTCCCTGGTGCTGGCCCTGCTGTGGACGGGTGGCCATCCGCCCAAGGTCGAGCAGGCGCAGATCGATGCCGTCAAGGCGCTGGACGTGGACCTCGACTTCGAGATCTACATGAGCCTCACCTGCCACAACTGCCCGGACGTGGTTCAGGCGCTGTCGCTGATGTCCATCGTCAACCCGCGCATCCGCACCACGGTCATCGACGGTGGCCTGTTCCAGAGCGAGGTCGAGGGGCGCGACATCATGGCCGTGCCCAGCGTCTACCTGAACGGCCAGCACTTCGTCTCCGGCCGCGTCAGCCTGGAGGAGATCGTCGCCAAGCTCGATACCGGCGCAGCAGCGCGTGACGCCAGGAAGCTCGATTCCGAAGAGCCCTACGACATGCTCATCATCGGTGGCGGCCCAGCCGGCGCTGCGGCGGCCGTGTACGCGGCTCGCAAGGGCATCCGCACTGGCGTTGCCGCCGAGCGCTTCGGCGGCCAGGTCAACGACACGCTGGGCATCGAGAACTACATCTCCGTCTCGGTGACCGACGGCCCCAAGTTCGCCGCTGCGTTGGAAGGACACGTCAAGGACTACAAGGTCGACATCCACAACCTGCAGCGCGCCGAGAAGCTCACGCCCGCCGCTCAGCCCGGGGGTTATGTCGAAGTCGAACTGGCCAACGGCGCCAAGCTCAAGGGTAAGACGGTCATCCTGTCGACCGGCGCGCGCTGGCGCAACGTCGGCGTGCCCGGCGAGGCCGAGTACAAGAACAAGGGCGTGGCCTACTGCCCGCACTGCGACGGCCCGCTGTTCAAGGGCAAGCCGGTCGCGGTCATCGGCGGCGGCAACTCCGGTGTGGAAGCGGCCATCGACCTGGCCGGCATCGTCAGGCATGTGACGCTGATCGAATTCGGCGCTGAACTGCGTGCCGACGCGGTGCTGGTCAACAAGCTCAAGAGCCTGCCCAACGTGACCATCCACACCAACGCGCAGACCACCGAGTTCACCGGCGGCAGCAATGGCAAGCTCGACGGCCTGAACTACATCGACCGCGTGTCGGGCGAGGCCAGGCGCGTCGACGTGGAAGGCTGCTTCGTGCAGATCGGCCTGGTGCCCAACACCGAGTGGCTGCGCGGTACGCTGGAGCTGAGCAAGCACGGCGAGATCATCGTGGATCCCAAGGGCGCGACCTCGCTGCCCGGCGTGTTCGCGGCGGGCGACGTGACGACCGTGCCGTTTAAGCAGATCATCATCGCCGCCGGTGATGGTGCGAAGGCGGCCCTGGGCGCCTTCGACTACCTGATGCGCAACTGAGCGCCGCCGATTCAGCGCAGCGTGTAGCCGCGCMCGTCCATGCAGGCGTCGACTGCGCGGTTGAACACGCTGGCGTCGGCCATCGCGGCCTGCTGCGTCGTCGCCCAACGGTTGCACTCGCGGTTGTCGGCTTCCAGCTGCGCGCTGCTTTGGCCGTTGCGCGGATAGATGACGGGCTCGGCTCGGCTTGGCGCATAGACCGGCGCGGGCGGCGGCAGCGGGGCCGGCTGCGGCACGTAGACCACTTCGGGCGCCCGTTCCGCACGGTCCGCCTGGCTGGCCAGCGCGATCAGTGGCACCGCCACGGCCAGACCAAACACCAAGGCGCCGAGGCCAGAGCCACCGTGGTGGTAGTGATGGTGCTGCGGCGAGTAGTAGCGCGGCCCGGCGCTGGCAACACCGGTGGCGGCGACCAGCGCAGAGACGATCAGCGTGCGGACGAGCGTTTTCATGGCGAACTCACTGAGATGACAAGCGTCAACGTTGCGCTTCATGTTTCGGTTTACACCCGGCCGGCCTGGGCAGCCGTAACAAGGCGTTGCCCCTGGCGGCGGGCTTGCCACAGCCCCTCGGCGCTGTAGACCGCCAGCGCGCCCCAGATGAAGGCGAAGGCGACCAACCGCGTCGCGTCCATCGGCTCCTTGAACAGGAACACGCCGAGCAGGAACTGCAGCGACGGCGACACGTACTGCACCAGCCCCAGCGTCGCCAGCGGGATGCGCCGCGCGCCGGCCGCGAACAGCAGCAGACTGCCGGCCGTCACCGGGCCGGTGCCGACGAGCCAGGCCCAGTCCACCGCCGTCTGCCCGGCCATGCTGCCGTCCTGCGACCACCAGATCAGCCCAGCGGCCGCCAGCGGCGCCAGGATCAGCGTCTCCAGCGTCAGGCCCTCGATGGCGCCCAGGGCGGCGGTCTTGCGCATCAGGCCGTAGAGGCCAAAGCTGACGGCCAACACCAGCGCCACCCAGGGCAGGCGCCCGRCCGCCACGGTCAGCCAGATGACGCCGAAGGCCGCCAGGCCGACGGCAAACCACTGCACCGGCCGCGGCCGTTCATGCAGCACGGCGAAGCCCAGCGCCACATTGACCAGCGGGTTGATGAAGTAGCCCAGGCTGGCGTCGATGACATGGCCGTGGCCGACGGACCAGACATAGGTCAGCCAATTTGTGGCGATCAGTACCGCCGACACCGCAAAGCGCCGCCAGGTTGCCGCGCTGACCGTCTTCAGCCAGGCCAGATTGCGCGTCGCCAACAGCACGACGGCGACGAAAGCGAGCGACCACAGGGTCCGGTGCGCGACGATCTGAAGCGCGGGGATTGCCGCGATCTGGCGGAAGTAGAGCGGGAACAACCCCCAGCTGAGATAGGCGCCGAGGGCAAAGAGAACACCTGAATTCATCGCCCGCATTCTCGTTGCGGGTTAGTCCGGAGGTTTTCGTAGGGGCTCGGCGGTCGAATCGACCCTACCCCATTCGTCGTGCTGTGATGGCCCTTGTTGAATTCACCCCCCAACTGCGCCGCTTCGTGGATGCGCCGTCCTGCCAGTGCGAGGCGGCCACGCTGCGCGAAGCGCTCGACGCTGCCTTCGCCGAGCAGCCACGGCTGCGGGGCTACATCCTCGACGAGCAGGGCCATCTGCGCGTCAACGTGGTTGTCTTCATCGACGGCCAACGGGCGCGTGACCTGCGCGGCCTGAACGACCCCTTGCGGGCCGACAGCCGCATCCATGTCCTGCAAGCTTTGTCTGGAGGTTGAACCATGACTGACCGCGCCTGGGCCGCGACCCGAAAAGGCCTTTTCGAGCTGCGCCGCCGCGCTGGCAGCTGGCACATCGAGAACCTCAGCTTCTTGGCCGACCCGGTCACCATGCTGCTGCCGCCCGACGCTTCGGGCCACATGCTGGCCGGGCTTAATTTGGGCCACTTCGGCGCCAAGCTGCAGGCCAGCGACGATGCCGGCCGGACCTGGCGAGAGGTGGCCGCTCCGACCTTTCCGCCGCAACCCGAGGGTATTGAAGGGCCGGCGTGGAAGCTGGAGCAGGTGTTCGCGCTGGAGCGGTCGGGCGACGCCATCTGGTGCGGCAGCATCCCTGGCGGGCTGTTCGTCAGCCGCGACCGTGGCGAGTCCTGGCAGCTTGACGAGACGCTGTGGCGGGACCCGCGCCGCGAGCAGTGGATGGGCGGCGGCAACCCCGCACCGGCCCTGCACTCCATCTGCCCGCACCCCCAGCATGCCGAGGAGTTGCTGGTGGGTGTGTCCTGTGGCGGCGCCTGGCGCACCACCGATGGCGGTGACAGCTGGGGCCTGCGCGCCAGGGGCATGCGGGCCGACTTCATGCCCCCCGAGCTGGCGGGCGACGAGAACTCGCAGGACCCGCACCTGATCGCCCGTTGCCGCGACGTGCCCGACGTGCTCTGGTGCCAGCACCACTGCGGCATCTTCCGCAGCGAGGACAACGGCGCGAGCTGGACGGAGCTGAGCGCTCAGCCGTCCAGCTTCGGCTTCGCCGTTGCCGCGCATCCGCACGACCCGCAGACCGCCTGGTTCGCACCGGCCATCAAGGACGAACGCCGCATCCCCGTCGACGCTGCCCTGTGCGTGACCCGCACCCGCGACGGCGGCCAGACCTTCGAGGCCTTGCGCACCGGCCTGCCGCAGCAGCACTGCTACGACCTGATCTACCGCCACGGCCTGGCGGTGGACGACAGCGGCGAGCAGCTCGTCATGGGCTCAACGACCGGCGGCCTCTGGGCCAGCGGCGATGCCGGTGACAGCTGGCAGACCATCTCGGCCCATCTGCCGCCTATCTACGCCGTCAAGTTCGGCTGAGGCGCTTGCGGACGTCGGCCAGTTCGGCCTCGTCAATGCTTGGCTCGGGGTAGTGCATCTTCAGCTCTGCCAGCGCGTCGACAACGACCTGCGACACGATCAGCCGCGCGTTGCGCTTGTCGTCCGCCGGCACCACGTACCAGGGGGCCTGCTTGCTGCTGGTGGCCTGGAGCATCTCGCGGTAGGCCTGCATGTACTGGGGCCACAGCTCGCGCTCGTCCAGGTCGGCGGCGCTGAACTTCCAGTTCTTCGCCGGGTCGTCCAGCCGCGCCAGGAAGCGCTGTCGCTGCTCTTCCTTGGACAGGTGCAGGAAGAACTTGATAACCCGCGTGCCGTTGCGGTGCAGGTGCTGCTCCAGGTTGTTGATGGAGGCGTAGCGCTCGTCCCAGAGCCTGGGCGGCTTGGCCGTCGACTTCGGCAGCGACTGCGCTGCCAGGATCTCCGGGTGCACGCGCACGATCAGCACCTCCTCGTAGTAGGAGCGGTTGAAGATGCCGATGCGCCCGCGCTCCGGCAGGCATTGCGTGGTGCGCCACAGGAAGTCGTGGTCCAGCTCCTGGGCGCTGGGGTGCTTGAAGCTGAAGACCTGGCAGCCCTGCGGGTTCACGCCCGACATGACGTGCTTGATGATGCTGTCCTTGCCCGCAGCGTCCATGGCCTGGAAGACCAGCAGCAGCGAGTAGCGGTTGTGGGCGTAGAGCAGGTTCTGCAGCTCGCTGAGGCGCTCGACCTGGGCGCCGAGCTGGCGGTCGTAGTCGTCCTCGTCGCTGTACAGCGCTTCCACCGCCGTGGGCCATTGCTTGAGCTTGACCTTGTCGCCCGGCTGAACGCGGTAGGCCGAGGTGTCTATGGGCATGTGGGTGCTTCCTGCGAACTGACGATGCCCCAGCCTAACGCTGGCGATGCCGAGTCGATGTCAGACTTCGCCCCTCGTTCAATCCGCTTCACGTCGACGATGCTGCTGCGCGCTTCACTCCTGTCATTGCTGGCCCTGGCCGGCCCCGCTGTCCACGCGGCCGACGAGGACAAGCCGCCGGCCTACGAGCCGCGCGAGCACTACACCAAGTACGAGTACCGCGTGCCGGTGCGCGACGGGAAGAAGCTCTTCACCGCCGTCTATGTGCCCAAGGACCAGAGCCGGCGCTACCCCTTCCTGATGGTGCGCACGCCTTATGGCTGCGGCCCCTACGGCGTGGACAGCGGCAATGCCAAGGGCCTGGCACCCAACGAGGACTTCCTGAAGGCCGGCTACATCTTTGTCTGCCAGGACGTGCGCGGCCGCAATTCGTCCGAGGGCGAGTTCATCGAGATGACGCCGCACAAGCCCGTCAAGAAGACGGCCGCCGACGTCGACGAGAGCAGCGACACCCACGACAGCGTGCAGTGGCTGCTGGACCGCATCCCCGGCCACAACGGCCGCGTCGGGCTCTGGGGCGTGTCCTACCCCGGCTTCTATGCGGCGGCGTCCATCATCGACTCCCACCCCGCCATCAAGGCCGCCTCGCCGCAGGCGCCCATCGCCGACCTCTTCAAGGGCGACGACAGCTACCACGGCGGCGCCTTCATGCTGGCCGCGAACTTCGGCTTCTACACGGGCTTCAAGCCCCAGCAGGCGCCGGTGGCGCCGCCCAAGAACTGGCCGCAGTTCGACTGGGGCACGCTGGACGGCTACGAGTTCTACCTGCAGCACGGCAACCTCGACGCGCTGTCGGGCCGGCTGGCGAAGGACGGTGGCCCCAACCCCTATTTCGACGTGCAACTGGCCCACGACCGCTACGACGAGTTCTGGCAGTCGCGCGCCATCACGCCCCACCTGAAGAACATCCGCGCCGCCGTGCTGACGGTGGGCGGCTGGTTCGACGCCGAGGACCTGGCCGGCCCCTTCGCCACCTTCCGTGCCATTGCCAGGCAAAGCCCTGCGACCGACAACCGCCTCGTCATCGGTCCCTGGGTGCATGGCGGCTGGGTCGGCGCACCGGGCCGCCAGCTCGGCCGCGTGCAGTTCCAGCAGGCCACGTCAGAGCAGTTCCAGAAGGACGTGCTGCTGCCGTTCTTTGAGCAGCATCTGCGCGAGGTGGCGCCCAAGGCGCCGATTGCCAAGGCGACGGTCTTCGAGACCGGCACCAACGTCTGGCGCCGTTACGACGCCTGGCCGCCGAAGGAGACGCGGGCGCGCACGCTCTATTTCGCGCCCGGCGGTCGGCTCAGCTTCACGCCGCCGCTGGCCACGCGGCCCGAGTTCGACAGCTGGGTCAGCGATCCCAACAAGCCCGTGCCCTTCGTCGGCTACACCGCTTTGGGCATGCCGCAGGAATACATGGTCAGCGACCAGCGCTTCGCCGCCACGCGGCCCGACGTGCTGACCTTCCGCAGCGACGTGCTGGAGGACGACATCACCGTTGCCGGCCCCGTCGTCGCGCGGCTGTTCGCGTCTACGTCTGGGAGCGATGCCGACTGGGTCGTCAAGCTCATCGACGTCTACCCGCCGGAGCTGGAGGACGAGGTGGCGAAGAAGCGCAAGCCGCGCTCGGACGACGTCGAGCCCGCCGAGGCGCCGCTGGGCGGCTACCAGCAGCTCGTGCGCGGCGACCCGCTGCGTGGCCGCTTCCGCAAGAGCATGGAGGCGCCCGAGGCCATGGTGCCGGGCCAGGTGGAGGAGTTGCGCGTCGAGCTGCAGGACATCAACCACAGCTTCCGCCGCGGCCACCGCATCATGGTACAGGTGCAGAGCAGCTGGTTCCCGCTCATCGACCGCAACCCGCAGACCTTCGTACCCATTCGCAGCGCCCGGCCCGAGGACTTCCAGGCCGCCACGCAGAAGCTCTACCGCTGGCAGGGCCAGGCCTCGGGGCTGGACCTGAAGCTTGTCGAGCCGCGTTGATCCCGGTCTATTCTTGGCTAACCGTCCAATGATGGGCGTCACCATGCCACGACGACTGCTGATCGCGCTGCTGCTGTGTGCGCCGCTGCTGGCTGCGGCGGCCTGCGCGCGGCCGTGGCGCGTGCCCTTCGAGGACTGGCAGCCCTATTCCTTCATCGACGCCTCGGGTCGCCACACGGGCCTGGAGACCGAGATGCTGGCCGCTGTGGCCCGCGAGATGGATTGCACGGTCGAGTACGTGCGCGACCTGCCGCGCAACCGCCGCCTGCCCATGCTGGCCACGGGCGAGCTGGACCTGCTCGTCGCCGCCTCCTATGACGGGCCGGACACGCCCGACGTCTCCTGGTACACGCGGCCCTACCGCGACGAGGAGTTCGGCGCCTTCATGCGCGCCGACGACCGGCGCGCCCGGCCGCCGCTGCAGACGCTGTCCCAGGTGTTGGAGGTTGGCTTGCGCCTGCTGGCCCACCGTGGCCCCAGCGTCGTGTCCATCGTCGACGAGTTCGCGGCGCGTGGGCGGCTCACCTCCTTCGAGGACTACGCCAAGGGCGTGCAACTGCTCAAGCTGGACCGTGGCGACGTGCTCATCGGCGACCGCCTTGCCGTGCTGTTCGCGGCCCGCTCGGCCGACGTCGCCGTGACCGAGCTGGCCCTGCCCGTGCGCCGCGATGTGGTGGCCTACAAGCTCAGCCGCAAGCACTTCGGCGAGGCCGAGGTGGCCCGCTTCAACGAGGCCATCCTGCGTCTGGATGCGCAGGGGGAGCTGCGGCGGATTCGCAGCCGCTGGCTGGAGTCGACGGCCAAGCCGCGCCAGGACGCAGCCAGGCCGCGGGCGGTGCCTCCAGCGTCAGCGCCGCGCCGCTGATCGGGTGCTTCAGCGCCAGCCGCTGGGCATGCAACCACAGCCGGTTCACGCCCAGGAAGGCCGCGACGGCGCGGTTCAGCGGCCCCTTGCCATGCGTCGCGTCGCCGAGGATGGGGTGGGCGACGTGCTTGAGGTGGCGGCGGATCTGATGGCGGCGGCCCTGCAGCGGCTCGGCCTCCAGCAGCGCGACGCGCGTGGTCGCAAAGCGCGGGTCGGTGGCGGCGGGCCATTCGATGCGGTCCAGCACCCGCCAACGTGTCTGCGCGGCCAGCATGGTCTGGCCGGCTGAAGGCAGCTCGGGGTCGCGGGCCAGTGGGTGGTCGATGAGGCCTTCGTCCTGCGCCGGCCAGCCGCGCACAAGGGCCAGGTAGCGCTTGGCCATGCGGCCCTGCTCGAACATCGCGCCCAGCAGCGAGGCAACGTCCGGCGACAACGCGAACAGCAGCACGCCCGAGGTGCCACGGTCCAGCCGGTGCGCCGGCCAGACGGGCCGGCCGAGCTGGTCGCGCAGCAGTTGCAGCGCGGCCTTCTCCTCGCGCGCGGCAAGCTGGGTGCGGTGCACCAGCAAGCCAGGCGGCTTGTCGATGGCGACGAGGTGCTCGTCCTGATAAATCGGGGTCAGAGTCAATTTCGCAGATCGCCGCTGAAATCGCCATCCAGGTAGAACCACTCGCCGTTCTCTCGCACGAACCGGCTCGTCTCGTGCAGGCGGTGGGCGCGACCACCGAGCTTGCTGCGGGCGACGAACTCGACGCTGCCGTGGTCGGCGTCCTGCAGCGCGGCGCGCTTCACGGCCAGGCCCAGCCACTTCAGGCCGGGTTCGGGCGCTTCAAGCGAAGCGGGGCGGGTGCTGGCGTGCCAACTGGCAAGCAGGTAGGGGCGCAGATCCAGCACATAGGCCGAATAGCGCGAGCGCATCAGGGCTTCGGGCGTCGGGGCTGTGAGCTTGCCGCCAGCGGTGTGTTCGGTGTGCCAGCGGCCGCAGCAGTCGGCGTAGGCCAGGGCGCTGCCGCAGGGGCAGGGGGGCGAGGTGGTCATAGGCCACGCATGATGCCGCAGGCGTCTGGCCTGTCAGGGCGCGGCGGTGGTCCACCGCGTCAACTGCTGCAGCAGATCCGCCGCACGCGCATCGTCCGGCCTGAGCGCCTGGGCCGTGGCGATGCTGTTGCGCATCTCGGCCTCCAGCGTGGCCGAGCGGCCGTGACGCTGCAGGCAGGTCAGCGCCACAGCGGCGAAGTTCAGCAGCACGCGGGTGTTGCGCGGCATGGAGGTCTTGGCGCTGCGCAGGCTTTCCAGCGCGGCCTGGGTGTCGCCTGCGGCCATCAGCTGCATGCTGTCCTTCATCGCGTTGGTGGCTTCGCGGCGGGCGGCGGCAGCCAGGTCGCCGCCGCTGGCGCCCAGGCCCAGGCCTTCCAAGGCGCGCTGGGTGCGCTTGAGCAGCCGCTCGTCGTCGTAGTGGTTGCGCGTCAGGTAGTTCAGCAGTTCGGTGGCGGCGTCGGCCTGCTGGGCCTCGATCAAGGTCTCGGCGATGCGCGCGGCGGTGTCGGCCGCGCCGGGCGAGGTCTCGTCCGCGCTCAGCGCCACCAGTTCTGCGGCGAGCTTGGCCGCGCCCGCCTTGTCGCCCATGGCCTGCAGCGCGCGCACCTGTTCGGCCTTGCCCAACAACTGCGCGTCGTGGCTGTCGTAGCGCTGGCCCATGGTGGCGATGAGCTTCTGCGCCTCGCTCGGGGCGCCGGCCTCGGTGTGCAGCTTGGCCAGGCCGAGGAAGGGCTCCAGGTCCTCCACGGCGCTGAACTCGGTCAGCTTGATGGCCCGCGAGAAGGCCCGCTCCGCCATGTCGTGCTGTCCCTGCGCCTGCGCCGCCACGCCCAGGGCCGACTGACGGTGGGCCGAGTTGGGCGACAGGTTGACGGCGCGCTCCAGCAGGGCCACCTGCTGCTGGCCCTCGCCCTGCGTCTGCAGCACGCTGGCCAGTTCGTCATAGGCCTCCAGGTATTGGGGATGCTCGCGCACCGCGTCCTGCAGCAGCGCGCGCGCGCCGGCCAGGTCGTTCAGGTGGACGTGTACCTGGGCCAGCCCCAGCTTGGCCCAGGCGATCTGGCCGCGCTGCAGCACGCTTTCGTAGAGGGCCTGGGCCTTGGGCCATTCGCCCAGCTTCTGGTAGAGCTGGGCCTGCAGGCGCAGCACCTCGGCCAGGTTTTTGGTGCCGGCGGCCAGTTGCTCGTCGCACAGCTGCAGGGCGCCGCGCCAGTCCTGGGCCTTCATCGCGACGGCAATGCCCGCCATCGCCGACTTGCGCTCCACCAGCTTGAGCAGGCGGGTCTGCAGCAGGCTCTCGGTGATGGGCTTGAGCAGGTAGTCGTCGGGCGCGTCCTCGGCGGCGGCTGAGACCATGACGCTGGTCTTCTCGGCGGTGATCATCAGCCAGACCGTGGCCGGGCCTATCCAGTTCTTCAGGCGTGCCTCCTCCAGCAACTGCTGGCCGTTCTTGCCGGGGCCCAGGTTGTAGTCGCACATGACCACGCCGTAGGGCTTGGCGCTGAGCATGGCGGCAGCCTCGCGGCCGTCCTTGGCGGTGTCCACCCGCTGGGCGCCGCAGCGCAGCAGCTGGCCCTTGAGCACGGTGCGCATGGCCTCAAAGTCTTCCACCAGCAGGAATTCGCTGGCGCGCAGCTTGTCCTCGGGGGTGCTGGCCGTCTTCATGGCAGCTCGACGATGAAGTGGCCGCCGCCCAGGTCGCCGGTCGATCCTTGCCCATTCGCGAGCCGCGTGCTGCCGGTCTGCGTGCCGCGCCTGTGCAGGCCCGCAGCCAGGCGCGAGAAGTACAGGCCCAGGCCGGTGCTGCCGGTGCGCGTGTCTATGCCCTGCCGCGACGGGAAGCCCTGCTCCAGCATGAAGCCGGGGAAGCCCTGGCCGTCGTCGGCCACCTCGATGGCCAGCCCATGCTCGGTGACCCGCATCGACAGCCGCACCGTGTGGCTGGCGTAGCGCACGGCGTTGAACAGCGACTGCATGACGACGCTGCCGATCAGGTCGTGGTCGAAGATCCAGTCCGCCATGTCGGCCTGGATGTCGCATTGCAAATCCAGCCCCTTGAGGGCAACCAGCGGGCGCACGCGGCCCAGCAGCTCGTTGGCGAACTCGTCCAGCGCCACCTCGGCCGGCTCGAAGGGGTACATGCCTTCCTCGATCTTGAAGATGGCCATCAGCTGCACGAGGTTGCCGTTGACGCGCTGCGTCTCGTACAGCGCCTGGGCCGTGGACAGCGTGGCGGCGGAGGGCGGCTCGGTGGCCATCTTGGCGAGCGCGTCCTCCAGGTAGGCGGCGATCACGCTGACCGAGTTCTTCATGTCGTGGGCCGCGGCCGCCACGAAGGTGGAGATGTCCATGCTTACGCCTCTGTCGCTTCCAGCGCTTGTCTCGATGCTGGGCAGAAGGCGTTTCGGGCGCCGAGGCCAGCTCCCGGGGTTGGCTGAAACTCTACATCGCCTGCGGCCGCCGGCGTGTCAGGCCGTTAGCGAGGTCGCCCGTGCGGAAAGGCGAGGATCAGCTCGTCCAATGGCAGCGGCCTCCCCAGCAGATAACCCTGCCCGAAGCGGCAGCCGCAGGCGCTGAGCACGGCCAGCTGGGCGTCGCTCTCTATGCCCTCGGCGATGACTTCCAGCTGCAGGTGCTGGCCCAGGTCGACGATGGTCTGGGCGATGGCGCGGTCGCGTTCGCCGCAGGGCAGGTCGCGCACGAAGCTGCGGTCGATCTTCAGCGAGCTGATGGGCAGGCTCTTCAGCATGGCCAGCGACGAGTGCCCCATGCCGAAGTCGTCCAGCGAGATCTCGAAGCCGATCTCGCGCAGCTGGTGCATGACGCGCTTCACCTGCTCGGGCTGGCGCATCAGCATGCTCTCGGTCAGCTCCAGAACGACCTGCGAAGCCGGCACCGCCAGCTCGGCGGACATGGCCCGCAGCGTCTCGGGCAGTGCGCTGCT
Organism: Roseateles sp. P5_E8; assembly: GCF_054177665.1. Taxonomy (NCBI): domain Bacteria; kingdom Pseudomonadati; phylum Pseudomonadota; class Betaproteobacteria; order Burkholderiales; family Sphaerotilaceae; genus Roseateles; species Roseateles sp. P5_E8. The sequence continues at coordinate 72,151 of NZ_JBGCUM010000028.1, forward strand.
GGTGAACTCCGATGCGGCCATGTTGACGTGCACCTTCAGCGGCGCCAGCGCGCCACCCTGCAGCGAGGCGAGGTCGCGCAAGGCCTGGCCCAGCACCCAGCGGCCGATGTCGATGATGAGGTCGCTCTGCTCGGCAATGGGGATGAAGACGTCGGGCGGCACGACCTCGCCGTCGGGCTTGCGCCAGCGGATCAGCGCCTCCACGCCGTGCAGCGCACCCGAGGCGATGTCGACGATGGGCTGGTAGACCAGGCGCAGCTGGCTGGTCTGCAAGGCCTCGTGCAGCTCGGCCTCGATGACCAGGCGCTGGGCCAGCCGGGCGCGCTGCAGGGCCAGCGTGTCGGGGCTGCTGGTGGAGAAGACGTTGCTGCCGTTGCGGCCGTTCTGCTTGACGCGGTACATGGCTGCGTCGGCACTGCGCAGCAGCTCGGGGCCGGTCACGCCGTTCTCGGGGAAGCGGCTGACGCCGACGCTGGCCGACACGTTCAGCACCGCGTCTTCATAGACAAAGGGCCGGCTCGCGGCGGCCAGCACGCCGTCGACCAGCACCGCCAGCGCGCGCTCGTCGCCGCTGTCGGGCACCAGCACGGCGAACTCGTCGCCGCCCAGGCGGCCGACGCGGGCCGGCGGCGGCGCCAGCGCCTGCAGGCGGCGGGCGAACTCCTGCAGCACCGCGTTGCCGGCCTCGTGGCCGAAGGCATCGTTGATGGGCTTGAAGCGGTCCAGGTCGATGAACATCAGCGCAAAGCGCCCGCCCTGGCGCTGGCTGAAGGCGCAGTGGCGGTTGAGCTGGGCGTAGAAGTGGGCCCGGTTGTCCAGGTCGGTCATCTCGTCCACCTGGGCCAGGCGGTGGATGACGGCCTCGGTCTCCAGGCGCTGCGCCGTCTGCGCGATCAGCGCGCCGATGGTGGCCGAAACCCTGGGCAGCTGTGCATCGGGTTGGCGGGCCAGGCTGCTGTAGAACTCCAGCACGCCGGGGCGGTGGTGCTCGCCGTTGTCGGAGGCATAGGTGACGGGGAAGACATAGCCCGACCACAGGCCGCACATCTGCGCGCTGCCCCGGCGCAGGAAGCGCGCGTCGGTGCTCATGTCCTCCACCCACTCGGCCTCGCCGCTGGCCCAGACGCGGCCCACCAGGCCCTCGCCCGGCGCCATGCCCAGCGCCGCGCTGACGTCGCTGAACTGCTCCAGGTCGCGGTCGGGCGGGTGCCAGAAGTGGCGGCAGCGCAGCAGGCCCTTGGCGGCACCGTCCTCTGCCATGCTCCAGTAGGCGCCCCATTCCCAACCGAGGTTGCGGCAGATGAGCTGGATGACGTTGGTGATGGCGTCTTCCAGCGTGTGCGTGCCGACGAGGTACTCGGTCAGCGTATAGCCCAGGCGCTCGCGCACGGCCGCCTGGGTGAGGTCGGTGATGTCCTGCAGCAGGCCGTGGTGCCAGCCGGGCCGCGCCGGGTCGGGCGGCAGTGGCGTCACGCGCAGCCAGCGCATGCCGCGCGCCAGGCCGATGACGCGAATGTCCAGCGGCTGCCCGGTCTGCGCGCCGGTCCACAGGCGGATCAGTTCGGGGATGTCGTCCTCGACGACGTTGCCGAAGCAGGCATAGAGGCTGTCGGCAGAGTCGCCCGGCATCTCCAGGAACTCGCTCGCGACGGGCGACAGCAGGCTGTGGCCGGTCAGCGGCTCATGCCACCACCGGCCGAAGCCGGCGGCGCGCTCCAGGTCCGACACCACCGCCGCCATGCTGCTGGCGGCCTGCCCGGCCCTGGGCTGGACGGAAACGGGCGGCATGCGGTAACTCTGGGGACTGTTCATTCGCGTGGGTGGCGCAAATCGCATGCCAGCGTTTACCCGAGCGACAGAGCCTGCAAACGTGAAACTGCCGTCTCGGCGCCCGGGTGTTGCACACGGCTGGTGCGGCCTGAGCTAATCCAGTGCCAACTCCCAGGTCTCGTTGATGACATCCTGGCCGAAGCCGTGGCCGGCCTCGCTGCGCACGAGCAGGTAGCCCTCGGCCGCGTAGATGGCCCGCGCCGCGGTCAGCGCGCTCTGCGTCCACAGCTCGATGCGCCGGTAGCCGGCGGCGCGGGCGAAGTCGCTGCATTGGCGCACCAGCCGCTTGCCCAGGCCCAGGCCGCGCGCATGCGGCTCCAGCAGCAGCAGGCGCAGCTTGGCGACGCCGGGGCGCAGCTTGCCGCGGGACTCGTCCCGGGCCTGCACGAGCATGACGCAGCCCAGCCTCTCCGGCCCGCGCGCGGCGATCCAGCAGGCTTCGCGCTCGGGCTGCAGGCGGTCGACGAAGTCGGCGCAGATGCGGGCGACCAGGGCCTCGAAGCGGACGTCCAGCCCGTACTCGGCGGCGTAGAAGGCGCCATGGCGCTCGACGATCCAGCCCAGGTCGCCGGGCTGCGGCGAGCGCAGCTCCACGGCCGCCGTCGCGTCCGGCTCCAGCACGGCCTGGATGCGCTGCATCGAGCCCAGCAGCGCCTGGCGTTGTGTGGCCGACAGCGGCGCCAGCATGGCCTCGGCCTTGGCAGTGCCTTGGCGGTCCAGCGGCGCAAAGGCGCGCTTGCCGGCGGCGCTGAGCTTGAGGAGCGTCTGCCGGCCGTCGCTGGGGTGGGCCTGGCTGGCCAGCAGGCCCCGGTTCTTCAGCCCGCGCAGCAGGCGGCTCATGTAGCCGGCGTCCAGCTGCAGGCTCTTGCTCAAGCCCGCGGCGCTGACCGGCGCGTGGTGGGCCAGCTCCCACAGCACGCGCGCCTCGGGTAGCGTGAAATCGCTGTCGGGCAGCTTGGGCGCCAGTACGCCGATGCGGCGTGTGTAGAAGCGGTTGAAGGCGCGGACGTCGAGGGCGAGGGTGGTGCTGCTCATGGCCGCCATCATCAACATAAAGGTTGCTTTTGGCAATCAATTGGTCAAAGGGTCGGTGCGGCCATCCAAGATCTTGCGCGCCTCCCGCCTCCTAGCCGGCACTGACCTCCACGCCCGAGC